>NZ_JBJDRI010000008.1:0-119451 GCF_044987425.1 Microbacterium sp. ZW T5_56
GGCCTACGGCACCGTCCCCCCGGCCCCTGCCCTCGCCTATGGAGCAGCGCCTGCGTACCCGGGCGCACCCGGGTACGCAGCGCCCGCAGCGCACCCCGCGGGCCCGCAGCTCAACCCCGGCGCAATGGCGCAGCCCTACGCATCGCCGTGGACGCAGCAGGTGAACGCCGCGTATGGCAGCGGATTGGACAATCCGCTCGGCCCGCGCTCGGGAAGGCTCGGTGCAGTCGCTCTCGTGCTCGGCCTCATCGCCGCCCTCGGCGCACCGATCACCGCGGGCATCGCCGCGGTGCGGATCAGCCCGGCATTCCTGGAGTTCGCAGCCACGGGCGCGGACATCACCGACAGCCTGGCGTGGCTCACCCCGGTGGCGGAGTGGGAGCTTCTCGCCGAGGTGGCGTTCTACGTCGGCACGGTGCTCGGCATTCTCGCCATCGTGCTGGGCTTCGTCGCGGCCGCTCAGCGACGCGGTCGAGGACGCGGCATCTGGGCGATCGTCCTCGGTTTCCTCGGGCTCCCGGTGTTCTCGGGTGCTGTCTTCCTCGGCCTGGTCATCGGCACGACGCTCTGACTCGACTCGACTCGACTCGACGCGACGCGACGTCAGTCCCGCGGCGCGTGAAAACGCTGCTGGGCGGCGAGAAGCCCGTCCTCCACCGTCATCTCGACGGCATCGGCGGCATCGGCCACCAGCATCGCCAGTTCCTGACGCTGCCCAGCGGGGAAGGGCGAGAGCACCCAGTCAGCGGGATCCTGTCGTCCGGGCGGACGGCCGATCCCCACCCGCACGCGCGGGAAGTCGGCAGTCCCGAGCGCCTTGGCCACATCGCGCACACCGTTGTGACCACCGTGGCCGCCGCCCACCTTGAGCTTCACGGAGTCGAACGGGATGTCCAGCTCGTCGTGGATGATGACCACATGATCGGGTTCGATGCTGTAGAACTTCGCGAGCGAGGAGACCGGACCGCCGGACACGTTCATGAAGGAGTTCGGCTTCGCCAGAATGAGCTTCGCCGCTCCCGGGCGAAGCCAGGTCTCGGACACGCGCGCGCCGGCCTTGTGCGCGCCGAAGCGCTCACCGCGGCGCGCGGCGAGCTCATCGATCACCATCTGCCCGATGTTGTGACGGGTCGCCTCGTACTGCGGTCCCGGATTTCCGAGTCCCACGATCAGCCAGGTGTCGGCCATGTTCCCTCCCCCGAATAGCGCGCATCCAGTCTGTCAGGGCGAAGCGCCGACAGAAGAACAGAGGGGGTGCGCGACGCGCACCCCCTCTGTCGAGAATCCGAAATTACTCGGCAGCTCCCTCAGCGGCAGCCTCGTCGGACGCGTCGCCGCCCTGGGCGGCCACGGCGACGATCAACGTCTCGGGGTCTGCGAGCAGCGATGCACCCTTCGGCAGGGTGAGGTCGGCGGCGGTGATGTGCGCGCCGTCCTCGAGTCCCTCGACGGAGACCTCGACGCTCTCGGGGATGTGCGTGGCCTCGACCTCGAGCGAGATGCTGACCGCATCCAGGTTGGCCAGGGTGCCGGGAGCGGACTCGCCGACGAGCACGACAGGAATGTCAACGGCGATCTTCTCGCCCTTCGCCACCACGAGCAGGTCGATGTGCTCGATGATCTGGCGCACCGGGTCCTTCTGAACGTCCTTGACCAGGGTCAGGTGGTCGGTGCCGTCGACCGAAAGGTGCAGCAGCGCGTTCGCCTTGCGGATGATCAGGCTGACCTGGTGACCCGGCAGCGCGACGTGCACGGGGTCGGTGCCGTGACCGTAGATGACGGCGGGGATCTTGCCGGCCGCACGCAGACGGCGGGCGAAACCCTTGCCGAAGCTGGTGCGGAGCTCCGCGATGACCTTGTTGTCGTCAGACATAGTGGTTCTCCTTCAAGCACACGAAGTCGTGTGGTGGTCTGTGTTGGAGCCTCGACACGGGGGAAGCGAGCGTGGAGGCGTCCCGGGGAGGGCCACTCACCACGTCGATCACGGACGCACGAATGCGTCCCTCGCCGAGGCCGATTCACCATCTTACCCGACGAGCCGGTAGCGTGGAAACCACACCGAATCTGGAGGAGTGCGCATGACTGCCGCTGACGTCACCCACATCGTCTTCTGGGCGATTCTCGCTCTGACCGGCCTCGGCATCGTGGGCGCGATCGGCGCCATGTTCTCGATGGGCCGCTCGAGCTACCGCAAGGACTGATGACAACGCCACAGGCCGCCGTCGATGACGGCGGCCTGTGGCGTTTCCGCGTCAGCGCAGGTCGCGTACCACGCGGGCGATAAGCGTGTCGACGGGCTCGGCGACGTCGACCACGCTCGCTCGCTCATCGGCGTCCGGACGCTCGAGGGTGTCCAGCTGCGACTGCAGCAGCGCGGGTGGCATGAAATGACCGGTTCGAGCCGCGGCGCGCTGGGCCAGCAGTTCGGGCGAACCGTCCAGCAGCACGAAGTGCACGTCCGGGGCGATCGCGCGGATGCGGTCGCGATACACGCGGCGCAGCGCGCTGCAGGCGATCACCACCCCGTCGCCGGAGTGAGCAGCGAACGTCTCCCCCACCACGTCCAGCCACGGCCACCGATCATCGTCGGTGAGCGGCGTGGCCGCGGCCATCTTGCGACGATTCGCCTCGGGATGAAGGTCGTCGCCGTCGATGAAGGGGATGCCGAGCTCGGCCGCGAGGAGAGCGCCCACGGTCGACTTTCCCGACGCGGACACCCCCATCACGCACACCTGCGGAGTTGTCACCAGTCGTGCACCGTCCCATCGGCCAGTCGGTTGAACGGCAGGTAGGCCTGCTCGTACGGGTACTTGCCCGCCTCATCCTGGTTCAGCTCGACGCCGAGACCGGGCTGGTCACCGGGGTGGAGCAGACCGTCCTGCCAGGTGAACGACTGCTCGAACACCTGGTCGGTGGCTTCGGAGTGCTGCATGTACTCCTGGATGCCGAAGTTGTGGATCGCGAGCCCCAGATGCATCTGCGCGGCCATGCCGACGGGCGAGATGTCGGTGGGGCCGTGGAAGCCCGACTTGATCTGGTACATCGCCGCGTAGTCCACCGTCTTCTTCAGGGGGCTGATGCCGCCCATGTGTGTGACGGCACCTCGAACATAGTCGATGAGCTGATCGCGGATGAGGTCCTTGAAGTCCCACACGGTGTTGAAGATCTCCCCGATCGCCAGGGGCGTGGTGGTGTGCTGGCGCACGAGGCGGAGGGCCTCCTGATTCTCCGCAGGCGTGCAGTCCTCCAGCCAGAACAGGTCGTACGGCTCCAGAGACTTGCCGAGCTTGGCCGCCTGGATCGGCGTCATCCGGTGATGGCCGTCGTGCAGCAGCGGGAGGTCGGGACCGAACTCGTTGCGCACGGCTTCGAAGACACCGGGCAGGTGGCGGAGATACGCGCGGGTGTCCCAGTCCTCCTCCACCGGCTTCGCCCCGCGTCGCGCCGGCTCGTGGTCGTATCGGGCATCGCCGCCACCTGCGTCGGCGGCCTGCGAGGCGATGCCGTAGATGGCCTTCAACCCGGGGACGCCGGTCTGCACGCGGATGGCCCGGTATCCCTGCTCCTGGTGCGCGCGGATCGAGTCGAACAACTCGGGGATGTTCGTGCCGGACGCGTGCCCGTAGGCAAGCAGTCCCCGACGGCTCGCGCCGCCCAGCAGCTGGTACAGCGGCAGCCCCGCGGATTTGGCCTTGATGTCCCACAGCGCCATGTCCACCGCGGCGATCGCCGCCATGGTCACGGGACCGCGACGCCAGTAGGCGCTGCGGTAGAGGAACTGCCAGGTGTCTTCAATGCGATGGGCATCGATCCCCTGCAGCAGGGGCACTACGTGTTCGGTCAGGTACGCGACCACGGCGAGTTCACGACCGTTCAGCGTCGCATCTCCGAGCCCAGTGATGCCGTCATCGGTGGTGAGCTTGAGGGTCACGAAGTTGCGACCCGGGCTGGTGACGATCACTTCGGCGCGATCGATGATCATGTCAGTCTCCTTCTGCTGCGAAACGGCGCAGCACCTCGGTGCGTTGGGATGCGGACGAGTGCGTCCGCAGGTCGGTGGCGAGCGCGGCGGCCGCGTCGTCGGGCGGGGTGAGCTCGACGATCGAGCGCACCCAGGTGTCGATGGCGTTGAGCTGGGCGTCGCCCGCGGCGAGGCCCGCGCGTTCGCGCGCTCGCAGCGGTACCAGCAGGCGCGGGCCGATCTTGTGCTCGCTCCCCCGCGCGATCTGCTCCAGCCGGTGGGAGATCCGCGGGTTGTCGAAGCGAGTGCGTAGCTGTTCGAGCCAGGCATCGACATCGTCGGCGGCGAGATCGATCGTGACGCGCTGCTCGGCCCACAGCGCTTCGGTCTCGGCACGAAGCGCCGGATCCGCGAACGCCTGGTCGACGGTTGCGTAGCCCGCGAGACGCCCGGCGGCGGCGAGGAAGGTGTGCCCGGCATTGAGCAGCCACAACTTGCGCTCCTCGTACGGCGTCACGTCTGCGGCGATCACCGCTCCTGCGCTCTCCCATGCCGGCCGTCCGGCGGCGAACGTGTCGGCGATGACCCACTCCGAGAACGGCTCACAGACCACGGGAACCCGGTCATCCGCACCGGTCAGCGTGCGAACGGCTCGGACATCGTCGTCGGTGACGGCCGGCGTGATCCGGTCCACCACCGTGTCGACGAACGAGACGTTCTCCACGACCCACCCGGCGTCATCGCCCGCCGCGGCAAGCACGGCGGGGCGCAGCGCCTGCCCGTTGCCGAGCAGGTTGTCGCAGCTGACGATGCTCAGCGCGCCCCCACCGGATCGGCGCCGGGCGGCAAGCCCCGCGGCGATGCGCGCGGGAGGCAGCGCGCCCGTGACGTACCCGGCCTCCGTCACCGTGACGGTGAGCACCTCGACATCCGCGTTCGCGATCACCTCGACCCAGGCGTCGCCGCCGGCCAACCCGGTGGCCGTGATGGACTCGATCACCGTCGCGGCATCGCCGTCCGCCGAGCGCTCCAGCAGCGTGTAGACACCGTCCTGCGTCCGCAGCGCGTCGGCCAGCTCCCGCGACCGGGAGCCGAACGAGGCGATGCCCCACCCGTCGCCCGCCGTTGCCTCATTGGCCCGCTGGGTGTACCACGCCTGGTGGGAGCGGTGGAAGGCACCGAGCCCGAGGTGAGCCACGCGAACCGGTGGCCGGCTGTCGCGAGCCCTCATACGGCATCGGCGGGCTCGTCGCACAAGGCGTGGAACAGAGCAAGCGAGTCGCGCAGGCGATCCGCCAGCGGGAGATCGGTCGTGAAGTCCTCCAGCGTCACCCAGCCGTCGTAGCCGAACTCGCGCAGCGCGCGGAAGTAGTCGGGCACGCTGGCCTGACCGCCGCGCAACGACGCCCACTCGGCTGCCCAGCGCACGTCGCCGTGCGGCCCGACCTCGCCGGTCGGCTTCCAGACCGCGTTCTTCACGTGCACGTGCGCGAGGTGATCGCCGAGGATCGACAGCGCGGCACGCGTGAGCTCGTTGCCCTCGATGATGAGGTTTCCGAGGTCGTGGATCACGCCGATATGCTCCGGATCGAACCCGTCGATGATCCGCATCGCGGCAGAGGCGGAGGGAGTGATCGTCTGATGGTGCAGTTCGATGAGCACCTTGACGCCCAGCTCCGCGGCCAGCGCCGTGTGATCGGCGAGCTCTGCGCGCGTGCGGTCCGCGACCGCACGGTAGTCGGCCACATCGTTCGAGGGCATGGTGACGCGAACCTGACCGGCACCCAGCGCCGCGGTCGCGCGCAGCATGCGCTCGACATCGACGGCGTTCGAGGACTGCGCATAGCCGCCGAGGCCGCTGATGGCCAGCCCGGATTCGGCGGTGATCCGGGCGATGTCCGACAGCGAATCCTCCAGCCCCGTCAGCGGCCACGTGGAGCGGTTGCCCGCCCAGAAGCCCGGAGATGCCGCCTCCTGCTGGTCGGTGATGCGCCACTCGATCCCGTCCCAGCCCTGGGCCGCGATGTTATGTGCCGCTTCCTCGGGAGTCCAGTCCGGCGTCGAGGCGGTGAAGACGGAGAACCTCATGCGATCACCCCTCCGGTGCGGACATCGGCATCGCTCAGCTCTCCGGTGAGGATCGCGTCGATGCGGACCGGCTCGCCGCTGGTCGCCGACACATACATCGCGCGCACGACGGCCAGTGACAGCAGCGCCTCCGGGACGCCGACGCAGGGGGCCCGCTTCTCGCGGATCGCCGCGAGAACATCGCGGTACTGCCGGGCGTGGGCCTCGGCGAAGCTGTCGGCTTCCTTCTCATCGCCGACGCGCTCGCCTGCGGGGACAGCGTCTGCACTGCGGTCACGCTCATCGCCATCCACGGAGAAGGCGCCCAGCTGGTCGTCCTCCACCGTGCCGGATCCGGACGAGCCATAGACGGCGACCCGCACCGGAGCGTGCGGGAAAGCCGCAGTGGTCGCATGGAAGACGGCGAGTGCACCCGATTCGAACCGGATCGTGGCGGTGGCCACGTCTTCGATCTCGATGCGCTCATGGGCGAGCAGCCCGGTCTGGGCGAAGATCTCCACCGGGCGACCGAGGAACCACACCAGCAGATCGACCGTGTGAACGCCCTGATTCATCACGGCACCGCCGCCATCGAGGTCCCAGGTTCCACGCCAGGCGCCGGAGTCGTAGTACTCCTGCGAGCGCCACCACGGAACGCTGGCGACGGCGCTGGTCACCCGACCGAATCGGCCGGAGTGCGCGGCGTCTGCTACGACCACGGCCGCGGGGTCGTATCGGTGCTGACTGATCACGGAGACGACGAGTCCGCGCTCCGCTGCGGCCTCGGCCGCGCGCGCCAAGCGCAGACCGCGCTCCATCGACACGTCCAGCGGCTTCTCGAGGACGACGTGGGTGTCGCGCGCGAGGGCGCGCTCGGCGAGATCGACGTGTGTACCGCTCGGCGTGCAGATCGCCACGAGGTCGACGTCCGCGGGCAGATCCTCGATCCGCGCGTACTCGGCAGGACGGTGCCCGACCTCCGCCTCGATCTGGTCCGCGAGCGCGGTCGCCATCGCGGGCACGTCGTCGACGAGGGCGGTGACGAGCAGTCCGTCGACGCGAGCGATGGCCTGGGCGTGGTTCACGCCGATGATCCCGCAGCCGACGATGGCGACGGAGAGGGGTGAGGGGGTGGTCATGACAGCGTGACTCCGATCCGATCGGTGAGAGCGCGGAAGGCGCGACCCGCGCGACCGAAGGCCGCGGGGCCGGAGAAGCCGCCCAGCGCGTTGTAATCGGCGAGGTGGGGTTCGAGCGAGGCGAATCCCGTGAATCCGTCATCGCGCAGCGCCGTGACGGTCTCCAGCAGTTCGCCATCGCCCTCACCAGCGGGAACCACCACGCCGGTGGCGGCAATCGCGTCCTTCACCTGCAGATACTCCAGGTGCGGGCGAAGCATCGCGTAGCCGTCCGTGAACGGACGAACGCCCACCTGCACGAAGTTGGCGTTGTCCCAGGCCACGCACAGTCGGTCGGAGCCGACCGACTCGATCACGTCGAGCACGCGCTCGGGCACATCGCCGTAGATGTCCTTCTCGTTCTCGTGGACGAGGGTCACGCCCTCGCGCTCAGCGAGTGCGGCGAGCGCCGCCATCCGCACCAGCACGTCATCGCGGATGCTCTCGGCCGTGCGGTCCTGCGCGCGGAAGAAGGAGAAGATGCGGATGTAGGGAGCTTCCAGCACCCGCGCCGCGGCGATGGCTCGCCCCAGACGCGCGACCTCGTGCTCCACGGGCAGGGAGATGTCGACCTTGCCGATGGGCGAGGCGATCGCAGACACCCCCATGCCGCGTTCCACCAGGAGGGTGCGCAGGTCGCCCAGCTGCTCGTCGGAGAGGTCGACGATGTTGACGCCCCACGCACTTCGCACCTCGATGTGACGTGCGCCCAGCGCCTGCAGCACCCCGACCTGCAGCACGGGGTCTGCATCGATCTCGTCGCCGAATCCCGAGAGGGTCCAGGCGGGTGACGTTTCGGTCATTTCACTCCTCCAGCGGTCAGGCCTCCAACGACGTAGCGGTGGAACACGAGGTACAGCACGACAACGGGCGCGGCGCAGATACCGGTCACGGTGTGCCGCAGAACATGCCGTTCTTTCATCGGAACTCTCCCTTGAGTGTGCGAGTGCTGTGCCCTCACAGTACGAACATGGCAAGCATGCCGCAAGCGCTTGCCAAACTTTGCCACCGTGTGGTTATGTGTTCGCATGCCCACCGAATCCGCCGGTCAGCGAGGCCCGCGCGCGACCCTGGCCGACGTCGCCGCGGCCGCGGGAGTCAACGCCTCCACTGTGTCTCGCGCGCTCGCGACGCCCGGCCGCGGCAACCCGGAAACACGCGAGCGCATCATCCGGATCGCCGAGGAGCTGAACTACACCCCGAGTCCCTCAGGACGTGCTCTCGCCTCCGGACGCACTGGCGCCGTCGCGGTCCTCGTGTCGGATGTGACCAACCCGTTCTACTTCGGGATCATCCGCGGCACCCAGCACGAACTGCGCACCGCCGGCTACTCACAGCTGCTCGTGCACACGGAGGAGGACCCCAGCATCGAGGAGAGCACGCTCATGCGGATGCGTGGCTCCTTCGACGGCGCGATCCTGGCGGCACCGCGTCTGTCGGATGCCCGACTCGCGGAGTTCGCGGAGGAGATCCCGCTGGTCGTGATCAACCGTCCTACCGCCGGTGTCCCGTCGGTGTTCATCGACACCCCGCGCGGATTCGAGCAGTCGATCGAGCACCTGGTCTCACTCGGACACCGGCGCATCTGCTACGCCGCGGGTCCGACCAACAGCTGGGCCAGCGACATCCGCTGGCGCGCTGTGCGTTCGAGTGGCGAGCGGCTCGGCATCGAGACCATCCGCATCGGTCCCTTCGAACCACGCACCCGCTTCGGCGGTGCCGCAGCGGATGCCGCTCTGAACACCGGGGCGACGGCCTGCGTCGCCTTCAACGACCTCCTCGCCATCGGCATGCTGTCCCGCTTCGCCGAACGAGGCGTGCGCGTCCCCGACGACATGAGCATCGTGGGATGCGATGACATCTTCGGCGCCGACTTCTGCTCCCCGCCGCTCACCACGCTCACGGCGCCCATCGAGCGGGCCGGCCGCGTCGCCGTGTCGATGCTCATGGAGATGATCTCGCCGACAGCTCCGCAGGCTCCTGCGCGCACCGGCGTCCTGCTGGCCACGCACCTCACCATCCGGTCCTCGACCGGCCCGCACAGCCCCACCGAACAA
Source organism: Microbacterium sp. ZW T5_56 (assembly GCF_044987425.1). Taxonomy (NCBI): domain Bacteria; kingdom Bacillati; phylum Actinomycetota; class Actinomycetes; order Micrococcales; family Microbacteriaceae; genus Microbacterium; species Microbacterium sp. ZW T5_56. The sequence goes on from NZ_JBJDRI010000008.1 coordinate 9,264, forward strand.
TCCACCCCGTCTGGAGCGTCATGACAACGCTGTCCCCGCACCCCGACCGCCTCTTCCCCGCGGACGTCGCCACCCGAGATCTCGCCCGGAGGCTCTACGAGTCCGTCCGGACCGCGCCGATTCTCTCCCCGCACGGACACGTCGATGCGGCGCTCCTCGCCGACGACACCCCCTTTCCCGATCCCGCAACCCTGCTGATCACCCCCGATCACTACGTGCTGCGACTCCTGCACGCGACCGGAGTCTCCCTCGACTCGCTCGGACGCGGACCGGCTCCGGCCGATCCGCGCGAGGTGTGGCGAGCGTTCTGCGCGAACTGGGATGTCTTCCTGGCCACGCCGGTGAGGTTCTGGTTCGAGAGCACCTTCGCCGACGTGTTCGGCATCGATGAGCACCCCTCCGCGGCCAATGCAGATGAGCTGTACGACCACATCGACGCTCTGCTGCAGAGCGACGAGTTCCGTCCACGCGCCCTGTTCTCCCGGTTCAACATCGAGGTGCTCGCCACCACGGATGATCCCGCGGACGACCTCGAGGCCCACGCCCGACTCGCCGCCGATCCGACGTTCACCGGTCGTGTGCTGCCCACCTTCCGCGCCGATCGGTACATGACCCCGACGGCTGCGGACTGGCCCGAGGCTCTCGACCGACTGGCCGCGAGCGCGGGTATCGCGTGTGACACCCACGCCGGCCTGCTCGCTGCACTGCGCGCGCGCCGGGACACCTTCCGCGCCGCGGGCGGGACGGCAACCGACACCGGCGTCGCCGATACCGGATCCGAGCTCCTCACCGACGCGGAAGCCGAGCGCATCCACGCCGCCGCGCTGCGGGGTGAGGCCACCGCCGCCGAGGGCATCGCCTACCGCCGCAGCATGCTCTACCGGCTGGCGGAGATGGCGGCAGAGGACGGGCTGGTGATGCAGCTGCATCCGAGCGTGATCCGCAACCACCACGAACCCACGCTGCGCCGCTTCGGGCCGGACTCCGGACACGATCTGCCTGACGTGGCGTCCTACACCCGGCCGCTCACACCGATCCTGCGCGACTTCGGCACGTCGGAGACCTTCCGTCTGGTGCTGTTCACGGTGGATGAGACGTCGTTCAGCCGAGAGATCGGTCCGCTCGCCGGGTTCTATCCGAGCGTCTTCGCAGGCGCGCCCTGGTGGTTCATCGACACGCCCGACGCCATCCTGCGCTATCGGCGGGCCATCACCGACAGTGCCGGGTTCACCAAGACCAGCGGCTTCATCGACGACACGCGTGCCTTCTGCTCGATCCCGGCTCGCCACGACATGTCCCGCCGCGTTGACGCCCGCTACCTCGCCGAGCTCGTCGTGGAGCACCGCCTGGACGAGGAGACCGCGTTCTGCGTCGCCCGACGGCTGGTCGACGACATCCCGCGCGCCACCTTCCGCCTGTGACGGCGACCGTCACATCACCGAGTCCGCGCCTGCGGGCGCGGTAGCCTGAAAATCCACCTTTCACGTCTGGAGCAATTGCGTGCCTGAAACCACTCCTCGTGCCAACATCGGCGTCGTCGGCCTGGCCGTCATGGGATCGAACCTCGCGCGAAACCTCGCCAGCCGCGAGGGGAACACGGTCGCCGTGTTCAACCGCAGCTACGAGAAGACCGCCGACCTCATCGAGACGCACCCGGAGGCCGGCTTCATCCCGGCGAAGGACTACGCCGAATTCGCGGCGTCCCTGCAGACTCCGCGCACCGCGATCATCATGGTCAAGGCCGGCCGCCCCACCGACGCCGTGATCGAGTCGCTGCTCGAGGTGTTCGAGCCGGGCGACATCATCATCGACGGCGGCAATGCGCTGTTCACCGACACCATCCGCCGCGAGCACGCGGTCCGCGAGACGGGCGTGCACTTCGTGGGCATGGGCGTCTCCGGCGGCGAGGAGGGCGCGCTCAAGGGCCCGTCGCTCATGCCGGGCGGCTCCGACGAGTCCTGGATCACCCTGGGTCCGATTCTGCGCTCGATCGCGGCGGTCGCCGAGGGCGAGCCCTGCGTCACGCACGTGGGTCACGACGGTGCGGGCCACTTCGTGAAGATGGTGCACAACGGCATCGAGTACGCCGACATGCAGCTCATCGCGGAGGCCTACGACCTGATCCGCCGCGGCACCGGCAAGACGCCGGCGGAGATCGCCGATGTGTTCGCCGAGTGGAACACCGGTGAGCTGGAGAGCTACCTGATCGAGATCACCGCCGAGGTGCTGCGCCAGGTCGACGCCGCCACCGGGCAGCCGCTCGTCGATGTGATCGTGGACGAGGCGGGCGCGAAGGGCACCGGCGCATGGACCGTGCAGACCGCGCTAAACCTCGGCACCCCGGTGTCGGGCATCGCCGAGGCGACGTTCGCGCGTTCGCTGTCCTCGCACCGCGAGCAGCGCGATGTCGCCGGCGTGCTGCCGAGCTCGGCTGAGCCGCTGGCCACCGACGACGACGCCGCCTTCATCGAAGACGTCCGTCTGGCGCTGTACGCGTCGAAGATCGTGGCGTACTCACAGGGCTTCGACGAGATCCGCGCGGGTGCCGCCGAGTACGACTGGAACATCGACCTCGGCGAGATCGCGAAGATCTGGCGCGGCGGCTGCATCATCCGCGCACAGTTCCTGAACCGCATCACCGACGCGTACCGCTCGGGTGAAGAGCTGCCGGTCCTGATGACGGCGCCGTACTTCGTCGAGGCCCTGGAGCGCGCTCAGCAGGCCTGGCGTCGCGTGGTGGTCGCCGCCACCCAGTCCGGCATCCCCGCACCGGCGTTCTCCTCTTCGCTGGCGTACTACGACGGCCTGCGCGCCGAGCGCCTCCCCGCCGCTCTGATCCAGGGCCAGCGCGACTTCTTCGGCGCACACACTTACCGCCGCACCGACAAGCCCGGCACGTTCCACACGCTGTGGTCCGCCGATCGCTCCGAGGTCGAGGCCGAAGACACGCACTGATCCACGGCGCACGTCGCGAGAAACCCAAACAAGTCCGAGAAACCCCGCATTGCGGGGTTTCTCGGACTTGTTTGGGTTTCTCGCGTGCCCGATATCCGCGTGAGAACACCCTCATGCCTGATCTCGTGCCATATATGCGAGGCCTTGCTAATGTTCCAAACACCCCACCCCACGCATCCACGGAAAACACCTATCAAGGGAGATAGCCATGTCCACAGCGGATGTGAATGACCGAATTTCCACAGCGATGCTGGAGGCGATCGTCGGGGGTGAGATGAGGATGCACCGCTACCTCACCGTCCGCCAGGATCGCGCCGTCTGGCTGATCATCATCGCCATCGCCGTCATCATCATGATGGGGCTCATGGCCGCGTGGTTCGCGTACTGCCGCTGGCAGGGTGGCTGGCCCGCTCTCAGCATGCCGAGCTGGACCACCGGTGGGGTCTGGAAACTCTACTGCGCGAACTGATGCGGGGTGATGACGTGGTGGCAGCAGAAACCCGATCCGGCGTGATCCTGGAGGTAGGAGGCATCGGCAAGAGCTACCGGCGCACGCCGGTGCTGGCCGACTTCTCCCTGCAGGTCGGCCCCGGTGAGATCCATGGTCTGCTCGGTCCGAACGGATCCGGGAAGACAACCTGCCTCCACGTCATCACCGGTCTCATCGCCGCCGACACCGGATCCGTCACCATCGACGGTGTCGGCATCCTCGACAAGCGCAGTCGGCGAAGCTTCGGCTTCGCACCCGATGACCTTCCGCTCCCCGAGGCGCTCACCGGGCGCGAGCTGCTCACCTTCCACGATGCTCTGCGGGGGCGCGATGACCGAGACCGTGCCGCAGAGTTCGCCGAGCTGCTCGGACTGGATGACGCGCTCGATCGCCCGGTGGCGGAGTACTCGCACGGCATGCAGCGGAAGGTCCAGCTCATCGCCGCGACCATGCATGATCCGGACCTCCTGATCTTGGACGAGCCGTTCCGCGGTCTGGATCCGGAGGCATCCGCCACACTGCGCACGCTCATCACCGCATTCGCTGCGTCGGGCCGCGCCGTGCTCATCGCCACCCACGATATGCTCCGTGCCGAGCGGGACTGCGACCGCGTGACGATCCTCTCCACAGGCCGCACGGTCGCCACCGGTTCTCCACAACAGCTGATTCGAGCGCACCCTGGTGCGGTCACATTGGAGAACGTGTTCATGACGGCCACCGGACGGGCCGAGACCGCCACCCAACGAGCCGCAGCGATGTCCATCGCTTTCCGACAGAAAGAGACCAGCAGATGAGCACCGCCCTCCGCATCATCTCGCACGCCATCGCCGGTGTCGTCATCGGGTTCAGCAGCGTGTTCATCGCCGTGGCCGCCTGCCTGGTGGCCGCCTTCGTCGGCAGCACCCGAGTCGTCCTCCCGGGGATCATCGACGCCTGGATCACCACCGAAAACGGCGCCGCGGCCATCAACATCGATCCGAACTTCGTGGGAATGATTGTCGCGGCGCTCGTGATCGCGGCGCTGTACACGGCACTCAGCACGGCGGCGGTGCTCCGGCGAGCGCGGCGGACGTCGGACGCGCCATGACAACCCGGACGGCGATCGGTGAGGTGGCGCGCGCCACCCTCACTCTGTGGATCCGCGACGTCGCACGAGTGACGCACTCCTCGACGCGTCAGGTGATCGTGGGAGTCGTCATCTCCGGAGTTCTGGCCGCCGCGCTGGGCGCGATGCTCGCCCTCATCGCCGCCGGCCAGGTCGTCAGTGAGGTGCCGCCCGAGCTGCGCACCTCCATGCTCCGCAGCTCGTTCGGCGGCGGAACCATCACCGCGGCGGCGATCGCCGTGGCCGTGGGAGCATCCGCCCCGCCGCGCACGGCGCTGCAGAATCTGATGGACCTGCTGCCGGTCGGGAGGGCGCAGGCGCGCCTCGGTCAGCTCCTGCCCACGTTCGCCATCAGTCTGGCGTACACGGCTGCGCTCTCGACCAGCGGCGGGCTCGTGCTTGTTCGGCTCAATCCCGAGCCCGCAGCGAGGGCAGCGGCAGTCGGGCTGTACCTGGTCATGCTCATCACCACGCTGGTGCTGTGCACCGCCCTCATGACGCTGCTACACAGCGCCGCCAGTGCACTGAGATTGCCCCACCAGTACGGCATCGCGATCGCGGGGACCCTCACTCTGGGTGCCGCGATGGCGGCCGCCATCCCGGACATCTTCGCCACCCAGCCATCGGATCGGACGGCGCGCGAGCCGATGGACCTACTTCCGCATCGCGCCTTCGCGGGTTTCGCCGACGGCTTCGTCCCGATCGACGCTGTGCTCCCCGTGCTGTGGATCCTCGCCGCCGGCGCACTGATGTGGGCGGCATCGCGCACTCGCGTGGCCGCCGCATCGTCGAAGCGCCCGACGCTCCCCCGCGGAACCCGGCCGGCAGCGCTGACGCCGTTCTGGGGACACCTGTGGGCAGAGTCACTCATCGCGATGCGCAGCCCGCAGTTCCTCACGGTGACACTGCTCGCACCCGTCGCGATGGCCGGGCTCTGGGCGGCCGCTCGGCACCCCGTCGTCGCGATGCTCGCACCGTCGCTGTCCGCTGCCGTCGTGGTACTCCCCTTCATGCTCGCTCTCTACGCGGTCGGACGCACCGCCGCGTTCGGCTGGATCGCCCGCACGGCGGGTGCGGGAGCCGGAGCCCACCTCGGGGCGCGGCTGATCGCCTACACGGTGGTGCCTGCCCTGCTCGCCGTGCCGCTCGCGATCATCGCGACCGCGGCGGGTCTGCTCCCGCCGGAGAACATCGGAGCCACGGCTCTGCGGTGTCTGCTCGCCACCGTCGCCGCGCTGGTGGCCGGTTCGCTGGTTCCTTACAGCGAGCAGCAGCCGCTGTCGGCCACGGCCGGTGGGTTCGTCCTCGCCGTGATGTATCTTCTGGTGTCACTCGGCATCACCTGGGTGTCGAGCGATGTCCTCCCCGGCGCGGAGGTCGGTCTGACGATCGCGGCCATCGCGCTGTTCGCCGGCGGTTACGCATTGATCGCCGACCGCGGACGAGGCGTTCATGAGCTGCGTGCGTCGTGATCGGGTCCTGACCCCGGGGGTACAGCGCGCCGACAGTCACCTCGTCCATGCGGGATGGGCTGTCAGGATTCCCGACGACTCCGCGCACGACGCGCTCGCCACCGATCTCGGACTGGTCTCCACGGTCATCCGGATGAAGGTCGGCGCGTGGTGGATCCGGCTGCCGCCGTGGTGGCACACCGCTGTCCGTCCGCTTCCCGCCGGTTGTGGGCGAGCCGTGCGGGCGTCGATCACCCACAATGTCGCCGGCATGGCACCGCTGCTGGCGCTCGCGCTGGCAGCGGTCGCAATCGGGATCGTGGCCGCGGTGACCGCTCTCCTCGCCGTCGGCACGGTGGCCCTGGTATGTCTGTGCTCGGTGCTGATCCACGAAGCAGGTCATGTCGCAGCGTTTCGCATCGTCCTCCCCCGCGACGCACCGGGGATCCTCGTCGTCCGCGGTCCGTCCTGCCATCTCGTGCGCCCGAGCGGAGGCCCCAGCCGTGACGCGGCGATCGTGGCGGCCGGCGCTGCCGCGCCGGTCCTCATCGCCGCGATGCTGCTTCCCGTCGCCACCCTCGCTCCGCTTCCTGTCGTCTTCGCCGTTCTGGTGGCACTCGCCCACGCCGCCGCGCTCCTCATCCCCGTGGGAGACGGCGCTGCGCTGCGCGCGGCGTTGCGTGCTCGGCGCCGATCAGAGCCAGTCGTGCCGTTTGAAGACCCCGTACAGCGCAGCGCCCACTCCCAGCATCAGCAGGAGCGCCGCCGGATATCCCCAGGGGAAGGCGAGCTCCGGCATGGTGTGGAAGTTCATGCCGTAGATGCCGGCGATGAGCGAAGGGGCGAATCCGATGGCGGCCCACGATGAGATCTTCTTCACCTGATCGTTCTGCCGAATGGAGAACTCGGTCATCTTCGCCATCTCGGCGTTGCTCTGCTCCCCGACCAGCGTCGCATGGACGGACAGCGCATTGTCGAGCGTCTGGCGGAATCCCACCACCCGTCCATGAGCGTGCTCGGCGTGATCAGACGCCGAGCGATAAGCCGAGCGCAGGAGCGCCGCCTCGGTGGGCAGCGAGTCGCCCAGAGCGTCGAGCATCTCGGGCACGGGAGATGAGGCGTGCTGCAGGCGGACGAGCTCGCGTTGCAGAGCGAAGATGCGCCGCGACACGTCGGTCGCGTCCGCGGCGAAGAGCTGTTCCTCGATCTCGTCGATGTCCTCTTCCACACCCTCGATCACCGGGGCACTGCTGGTGAGGACCGTCTCGCAGATTCCCCACGTGATGCCGTAGGGACCCGCACCGGCGGCAATCGGATGCGCGGCGAGGAACTCCCGGGCGGCACCGACATCGATCCAGTCCGCACCTCGGAGAGTCACCACGCTCGCCGGGCCGATCACGATGGCGAGGCTCGACAGCTCCACTTCCTCGGGCTCGTCCAGGTATCGAGCGGGGAGCAGCACGAGCACCGTGGCCGACTTCGTGTGCTCCAGCTTCGCCCGCTTATGCGCCTGGCGAAGCGTCGCCGGGATCACCTCGTGCCATCTGAGCGCGGCGGCCACTTCCGTCAGCGCCTCATCATCGTCGAGCAGCAGATCAGCCCAGACCACCCCGTTGCCCGCAGTCGCGGCGGCGAGCGCATCGGCATAGTCGTCCGCGGCCTGGGCCACACCATCAATGTAGGTCTGCACGTCGAGCATGGGCACACCCTACGCGCCTCAGACGCGCGGAGCAGAGGGATGAGGGCGCGTCGCCGCACCCTCATCCATCGCTTCAGCGGGTGATATCGCGCACCACGCCGTTCTCCAGACGCAGGCGACGGGTGGCCCGGCGGGCGACGGCGGAGTCATGCGTCACGACCACCAGGGTGAGCCCCTCGGCATGCAGTCGCTGCAGCGCGTCGAGGATCTCGTCGCGCATGCTCTCATCGAGGTTTCCGGTGGGCTCGTCTGCCAGCAGCACGCGCGGCCGCTTCACGATCGCCCGCGCGATAGCCACGCGCTGCTGCTGGCCGCCGGACAGCTCACTCGGCCCGTGGTCGGCCCGATCCGCGAGACCGACATGCTCCAGCGCCTCCCGTACCCGCTGCCCACGCTCCGCGGCAGTCAGATGCAGTGGCTCCAGCGCCATGTCCACGTTCTCGTGCGCGGTGAGAGTGGGGATCAGGTTGAAGGCCTGAAAAACGAAGCCGATCTCCTGCGCCCGAACGTCGGTCAGTCGCCGGCTGCTGGCGCGAGCGACCTCGGAGTCTCCGATCTGCACGTCGCCCGTGGTCGGGCGATCCAGCGCGCCGAGGATCTGCAGCAGCGTCGACTTGCCACCGCCGGTCGGTCCCTGGATGGTGACGAACTCGCCCTCGGCGATCTCCAGGGTGGTGCTGCGCAGGGCGGTGATCTCCCGCCCCTTCTGCCGGTAGATGCGGCTGACGTCGGAGAGGCGGAACATCGGGCGCGGAAGCTCGATCGCGGCGTCCGGGGTCGTGGTCTGGGTCATGCTCATGATGTGCTCCTGAAGGGGAAGTCAGTTGACGGCGCGCAGCGCCTCGGACGGGCTGAGACGGGCGGCACGCCACCCGCCGAAGACCCCGGCGACCAGTCCGCCGAGGACGGCGACGCCCACCGCCGCGAGAATCACCCACAGCGTGATCGGTGCGGACAGCGTGATCTCCGACGCCGTCTGGGCGGCGCCGGAGAATCCACCTCCGCCACCGGGGAAGCCGCCCTGCCCGCCGGGACCTCCCAGGCCGGTGGTGGTGGCGGGCGCGGAGGAGATCGTGGGCGAGATCACGTTGATCGTGATGATCGCGGCAAGACCGAGCACGATGCCGATCACCCCGCCGATCAGTCCCTGCACGAGAGACTCGCCCGCGACCTGGGACACCACGCGAGCATCCGACCAGCCGATGGCCTTCAGCGTGCCGAACTCACGAGTGCGCCGCGTGACGCCGCTCACGGTCAGCAGCACCGCCAGCAGCAGCGCGACCGCCAACACCAGAATCGACAGCCAGAGGCCCAGGTTGGTGATCAGCGAGGTGGCGCTGGAGAGCGATCCGCTCACGGTCTCGGCGAGGTCCGACTGGGAGTTGACGGTTGCTTCCGGGAGCGCGGCCGCGAGCGCGGTCTGCACCGTGCCGATCTCGCTCGCGGAGGTGGCCTGCACGTAGACGGTGGAGACGACCTCGCCGGCTTCGGAGAGGGTCTGCGCGGTGGTCAGCGGCAGGAAGACGTCGGCGGCGGTTTCCGCTTCCGAGGACCCCGAGGCCACGATACCGACGACCTCGACGTCGGTGCCGCCGACATCGATCGTGCTGCCGACGGTGATCTCCTTCGACGTCGCGTAGGTGGCATCGACCACCGCGACCGCCGCGTCGTTGTCGTCAGAAGTGAGCAGACGCCCGTCGGAGAGGGTCACGGAAGACAGCGGGCCCACGGTCGTCGCCGCGGGATCCACGCCGAGGACGCTGAAGCTGTCGACGTCGAAGCTGCTGCCGCCGGCGCCGTCCGGACCACCCTGCGGCGGCATCGCCCCTGGGGTGCCTTGACCGGTGCCTGCCCCGCCGTCGGTCGTGGTGGCGTCGCCCTGGTTCTGCTGCATCTGTGAGAAGTCGGGAAGCTCGCCGGTGAAGGTGGTGTTGGTGAGGCTGAGCGTGCCGGTCGCCGCAGCCACTCCGTCGGTGTCCGCGACGGTCGTGACGGTGGATGCGTCGAGCGACCCCCGCATCATGTCCGTCATCAGTCGGGACGAGCTGAGGGACGTGGTGCCGTCGGTGGTGTCCCCCGCGCCGGATCCGAAGTCGAACCGCTGTCCGCGCTGACCTTCGCCGGGCTCGGCCGCCGCACCCGTGACCGTGAGGTCCGTGCCCACGCCGTAGACGCTGGACAGCGCCTGTGCCTGCGCCTGGCTCACGCCGCCCGACAGCGCGTTGACGACCATCACCAGCGCGATCGCGACGGCCAGCCCGATCGCGACGATGATGCTCTGCTTCTTGCGCCCACTGAGTTCTCGGCGCAGGTACGTGAAGTACATCGTTCTCCTTGTCTGCTTCTGCGCCTGCTGTGTTCTGGCGCTCTTCGACGCTAAAGAGCGGCCTCATGCGTTCGACCAGCAGCGGTTATGAGGAACCTATGTCTCTCGCTCCGCGCACTCACAGCGAGGACATAGGGCGCTCCACAGGAATTGCATAGGTTGGCGCGCAGAATACCGACATGGCACACACGACTTCCGCACTCACCCGGCCCGACGGCTCACCGGTCCGCGTCGCCGTCGTCGACGACGAACAGATGCTCACCGACCTGCTCTCCATGGCGCTTCGCATGGAGGGCTGGGACGTCAAGACGGCCGCTTCCGGCCTCGAGGCGCTCACTCTCGCTCGCGATTTCACCCCGGACGCCATGGTGCTGGACATCATGATGCCGGACCTCGACGGCATGGGCGTGCTGCAGCGTCTGCGCCAGTCCGGCAACGAGGTACCGGTGCTGTTCCTCACCGCGAAGGACGCCGTCGGCGACCGCGTCGCGGGGCTCACCGCGGGCGGCGACGACTATGTCACCAAACCGTTCAGCCTCGAAGAGGTGGTTGCGCGCCTGCGCGCGCTGATGCGTCGTGCGGGCACCGCGCTGTCCGCCGAAGCCGAGCCGATCCTCCGCGTGGCGGATCTGTCGCTCAACGAGGACAGCCACGAGGTCATGCGCGGCGACGAGGAGATCGAGCTGACCGCCACCGAGTTCGAGCTGCTGCGCTTCCTGATGCGCAACCAGCGGCGCGTCGTCTCCAAGGCGCAGATCCTCGATCGCGTGTGGAACTACGACTTCGGTGGCCGCTCCAGCGTGGTGGAGCTGTACATCTCCTACCTGCGCAAGAAGATCGATGCCGGCAAGGACCCGCTCATCCACACCGTTCGCGGCGTGGGCTACATGGTCAAGGCACCGCAGTGACCACGACCGACGCGGCACAGCCGCGGGCCACGGCGCCGCGTCGGCATTGGACCCTGCAGACGCGGCTGATGGCCACCGTGCTGAGCATCGTCTCGGTGCTGCTCATCCTCGTCGCCATCGTCGTCAGTGTCGTGCTGCGCACGACGCTGGACCAGCAGCTGAGCGACCGGGTGAAGAGCACCTCGGATCGCACCTCCGGCCAGATCGCGACCGCGATCTTCCAGGGATACACCGACCCCGCCCAGATCCTCGCCGGGGTGCACGCTCAGCCCGGCACCCTCCTGATCCTCCCCGACCCCGACGGAGCCTCGTACAACGGTGCCGTGGTCGGCGAGGAGAGCATCACCACGCTGGATTCCGCGGCCGTCACGAGTGGCATCCGCGATGCGGTCGCTCGTCTGACGACCGCGGATCGACCACAGCCGCGCAACACGGTGGACGTTCACATCGACGGCGGGGGCAGTTATCGCGTCACCGCGATCTTCATCCCTAACGTGCAGGTCAGCGGCCTGATCGGCCTGTCGGTCTCCAGCGTCGACGAGCAGGTCACGATTCTGCTGTGGGCCGTGGCGATCGTCACGATCGGCGGGCTCATCATCCTCGCTCTGGCCACCGTGCTGGTGATCCGCTCCGGATTGCGGCCGCTGCGCGAGGTGGTGGCCACGGCCGAGCAGGTGGCGCATCTGAAGCTCGACGAGGGCCGGGTTGCGATCACCGATCGTGTCGCCCAGGATTCCGTGGACGATCACACCGAAGTGGGCCGTGTGGGTGCCGCGCTGAACACCATGCTTGACCACGTCGACGCATCGTTGCAGTCCCGCGCGCGCAATGAGGAGCTGATGCGACGCTTCGTCGCCGATGCCAGCCATGAGCTGCGCACGCCGCTCGCGTCCATCCGCGGCTACTCGGAGCTCTCGCTGCGCTCGTCTGAGAACCCGGAGACTACGACCGCGGCACTGGAGCGGATCCAGGCGCAGTCGATTCGCATGACCACTCTCGTCGAGGACCTGCTCCTGTTGGCTCGACTGGATGAGGGTCAGGAGCTCGTCGTCGGCGAGGTTGACCTCACACCGCTCGTGATCGACGCGGTCTCGGATGCCCGGGCCGCCGGCCGCGATCACGTGTGGAGCGTGGACGTCGAGGGCGAGTCGGTGATGGTGCGCGGCGATGCCGGACGCATCGCGCAGGTCGTCACGAACCTGCTGGCCAATGCCCGAACGCACACTCCGGAGGGCACAACCGTCGAGCTCGGCCTTCATCGCGAGGATCACGACGCCGTGATCACGGTGCACGACAACGGTCCAGGTATCGATCCGGCGGTGCGCGATGAGCTGTTCGAGCGCTTCTCGCGGGCCGACCGCTCCCGCGCACGCAAGACCGGCGGCACCGGGCTGGGACTCTCGATCGCCCGAGCCATCGCAGATGCTCATCACGGCTCGCTCTCGGTCGCGAGTGAGCCCGGCGACACGACGTTCACGCTGCGTCTGCCGTTGGTGCCGGTCGCCGGCACCAACGCCGCTCCCCCGCCTTCGCTCGCGGACTGACCCCCGCATCCGGCCTCTCTCGCGCAGGTGTGATCCGCTCTCGGCTGTGGCGGTTGCGGGGCTGATGGATCCCGCGAGGCTTCCGTCTGTGGGCGAGAATCACCGCAACGCGCCGATTGTCGCCCACAGCCAGAAGTCTCGCGGTGGGTGGGTGGTGGTTCGGCGGCGGACCTCCGCAGGGATGGGCGGATGAGGGCCGGTAGGATCGAGGGGGCGCGGGGATACCGCGCCGCAGAGAAAGGACAATCGTGCTGCGCACGCATGACGCGGGAACCCTCCGCGCTGAGCACATCGGACAGACCGTCACCCTTGCGGGTTGGGTTGCCCGTCGCCGCGATCACGGCGGAGTCGCCTTCCTGGATCTGCGCGATCGTTCGGGCATCGCCCAGATCGTGGTCCACGACGAGTCGGTGTTCTCGCCGCTGCGCAATGAGTTCGTCATCACCGTCACCGGCACCGTGTCGCGCCGTCCCGACGGCAACGAGAACGCCGAGCTGCCCACGGGCGAGATCGAGATCAGCGCCGACGAGCTGACGGTGCTCAACACGTCCGCTCCGCTGCCCTTCCAGCTGGACGACCACGCGGAGATCGGCGAGGAGACCCGCCTGAAGCACCGCTACATCGACCTTCGCCGCGCGAAGCCCGCCGCTAACCTGCGCCTGCGCTCCGAGGCGAACCGCGTCGCTCGCGACTTCCTCTACGACAGCGGCTTCCTCGAGGTCGAGACGCCTACGATGACCCGCTCGACGCCCGAGGGCGCGCGCGACTTCATCGTTCCGGCGCGTCTGGCTCCCGGCAAGTGGTACGCGTTGCCGCAGTCCCCGCAGCTGTTCAAGCAGCTGCTGCAGGTGGGCGGCGTCGAGAAGTACTTCCAGCTGGCTCGCTGCTACCGCGACGAGGACTTCCGTGCCGACCGTCAGCCCGAGTTCACGCAGCTCGACATCGAGGCCTCGTTCGTCGAGCAGGACGATATCATCGCGCTGGGCGAGGAGATCGTGAAGCGTCTGTGGGCGCTGATCGGAGTCTCCATCGACGCCCCGATCGAGCGGATCACCTACCACGAGGCGATGCGCCTCTACGGTTCGGACAAGCCCGACCTGCGCTTCGGTCTGCCGCTCGTGGAGCTGAAGGACTTCTTCGCGAACACCGAGTTCCGCGTCTTCCAGTCGCCGTATGTCGGTGCCGTCGTGATGCCCGGCGGTGCCTCGCAGGCACGCCGTCAGCTGGACGGCTGGCAGGAGTGGGCCAAGCAGCGCGGCGGCAAGGGCCTCGCGTACGTGCTGGTGCAGGAGGATGGAACCCTCACGGGTCCCGTCGCGAAGAACCTGACCGAGTGGGAGTCGGCGAACATCGTCGAGGCCGTCGGCGCCGCCCCGGGCGACTGCATCTTCTTCGGTGCCGGCGAGGCAAAGCCCACCCGCGCGCTTCTCGGGGCAGCCCGCGTCGAGATCGGTCACCGCACCGGCCTCATCAAGGACGGCGACTGGGCGTTCGTGTGGGTCGTCGATGCTCCGATGTTCGAGCCCGCCGCCGACGCTGTCGCCTCTGGTGACGTGGCCGTCGGTGCCGGTTCGTGGACCGCTGTGCACCACGCCTTCACGTCCCCCAAGCCGGAGTTCCACGACACCTTCGACACCGACCCGGGTTCTGCCCTCGCGTATGCGTACGACATCGTCTGCAACGGCAACGAGATCGGCGGTGGATCCATCCGTATCCACGATCGCGAACTGCAGGAGCGCGTCTTCACGATCATGGGAGTGACCGAGGAGCAGGCCGCCGAGCAGTTCGGCTTCCTGCTGGAGGGCTTCAAGTACGGCGCTCCCCCGCACGGCGGCATCGCGTTCGGTTGGGACCGCGTGGTCTCGCTGCTGGCCGGCGAGGACTCGATCCGCGAGGTCATCGCGTTCCCGAAGACCGGCGGTGGGTACGACCCGCTGACCGCGGCCCCGGCCCCGATCACCGCGCTGCAGCGCAAGGAGGCGGGTGTGGACGCCAAGCCTGATGAGGCCAAGGCGGACAAGGCTGTAGCCGACGCCTGATCCCGCGTTACGACAAGGCCGGGTCCCCACGGGGCCCGGCCTTCGTCATGCGTGGGCCTCCGGCACACGCGTCGCCGCCGTGGTGTCGGAACGGGGCCGTCACGCAGCGCTGCCGAAGTGTCGTGACGCTGTTCCGAAACGAGGACATATGCGCGTAAGACGACTGCCGCGGATCCTCTGGTCCTCCGTTCGCGACAATCTCCTCGTTTCGCGACATCGCGCGGCCCGCCGACACGCTGATCCGGCGCGGGTCAGTCAGGAACCGGTCGGCGCCCCCCGCGGGTGCAGCGCGCACTTCGTCTTGCTGCGCTCGCTCAGCAAACCGGAATGCCGGCTCAGTAGCCGGCGAAGGCGTCGGTGCGGACCGAGCGGGCGTCCGACAACGCCGGAGCCAGCTCGGCGATCAGCCGCGGGGGGCCCGAGATCATCGCGTGGCGAGAGCCCAGGTCGCCCACCAGCGACGGCAGCGACGCTGCCGTGAGCCGATCCGTGATCGTCTCCCATCCTGCGGGCACGCTGTGCGCGGACGCATCCCGTGCCACGACGATGACGCGCGCACCTGTCGCCGCGATCTCTTCCGTGTAGGCGAGTTCGGTGATCGACGAGACGACGTACAGCAGCACGGCGTCACGCTGGGGTTCGCTGCGCAGCTGGGACACGAACGGGGTGATGCCGATGCCGGCCGCCACGAGCAGCACGGGCGCGTCGCCGGCGGGCAGCGTGAAGTCGCCGTGCACACCGGTGGTCGAGACGCGCGCTCCCGCATCGAGCGCGCCCAGAGCCTGTTTGAACGAGGACTGACGCCCGTCCGGAACGCGATAGGCGATGCGCACGTCCTCCCCGGGTCGCGACACGATGCTGAACTCCCGCCGGGTGCCGCGCGCGTCCGACCGGCGGTGTGGTACCTCCAGCTCCAGGTACTGGCCCGGAATGAACACGATCGGCGTGCTCGGACGCAGCACGACCTCTTCGATGGAGGGCGTGACACGGCGTCGCGAGGCGAGAGTGAGGCCCACACCGCGGCGGGCGCGGAAGGCGAGCGCGAAGCCCACAAGGTTGCCGACCAGGATCGCGACTTCGGGGAACATCACGAACGACCCGAGGGCGAACGGCCAGCCGGCGAGCGCGCCCGCGACGAGCGCCACGATGATCTGGTCGCGACGCCGGGACGGGAGAGTCAACGGCTCGGTGATCATGAACAAGCCCGCGAACAACACGGGAGAGGACGCCACGGCCGTCCACACGATCTGACCGGGCGTCTGCGCCAGTCCGAACTGGGCGGCGGTGATGAGTCCGCGGACCGAGCCCACCACGATCGCCACAACGATGAAGAGCAGAGCGACGCGCAACTTCTCCGCCCGCCACACGACGACGAGACCCAGCACGAGGACGGCGACGGCCAGCTGCGGAGTGCCGACCCACCACATCGAGGACCCGAGCCCGGTCACGGTGACGAGAGCGGCACCGAACGCCGCCGGGTTCAGCAGGTGCCGGCCCCACGGCGCGAGAAGGAACTTCGACGCGCTCGCCGCCGCGCCCGCCAGCGCAAGCACCGCGAGTCCCGCCGGATCGGTCGTGGGAAACAGCACGAACAGCAGGATGAGGGCGGTGATGGCCCCCGACTCCAGCCGCAGCGGTCGACGGATGATGGCGTGACCGATCACATCGACGACGCCGACCGACACCAGCAGAACGAGCGCCGACAGCGCGAGGGAGCTCGGCGTCGCCACCACGCGCCCGGTGAAGGAGACCGCGAAGGCGATCGCCGTGAGCAGGATCAGCGCGAGCAGGACGAGTCGATACATGCCGACCCGCCCCAGCACCGCGAGGATCCGCGTGCGGATAGAGGCGAGGAGTGCTCTCATGGGGGCTCCTGAAGGATCAGCGGAAGAGTTCGATGTTCGCGTCGGTGAGCTGGTATTCGGCGCGCCCGTCGGAGAGCACGCGAATCCACTGCGCGCCCCACGTCTGGGCGAGCGCGGGCCCGCCATCGAAGAAGAGGGCGGTGGCGAGGGCGTCGGCATGCATGGCGTCGGGCAGAAAGGCCCAGGTCGCCACGACGACGTCCACCGGGAGTCCGGTTCGGCCGTCCAACACGTGATGCAGGCCGTCGCCCCACGTGCGCCGGTTCGTGGCCGAGGCGCACACCGCGCCGGCGGTGAGGGACGCAACGCCGATGGCCCGCGTGGCATCGTAGGGATGCTCCAGCGCGATGCGCACCGGCTCACCCTCACCGTCCAGACGGACGTCACCGGACGCGTCGACGACCACGATCCCGGACAGCCGAGAACGAAGGAGGTCGAACACGCGATCAGCCAGACGCCCCTTGCCGAGCGCGCCGACATCGATCACGGCGGGAGCGGAGAGAACGAGCTCGTCATCCCAGCGCAGGGTGTCACGCCAGGACGGTGCCGGCGAAGGGACGCCGGATGCGCCGGCGCGGATACCGTAGCCCAGCGCCTCGAGCGATCCGCCGATCAACGGAGTCACCGCATCATCGGTCGCGGAGGCGAGCTCCCGATACACGTCGAGCATCGCCCCGGTGTCCACGGGAGCGGCTGCCCGTCCCCCGTTCGCCAGCGAGGAGACGAGCGAGTCCGCGCGGAAGCGTGACCATTCCCGGTCGAAGACGTCGATCAGAGACAGCACGTCCTCTCGCACTGCCCCGGGGATGTCCCGTTCGGTATGGACGGTCCACGTCGTGCCGATCGCGTCGAATCGCCACGACGCGCCCGCACTCATGCGGCGGCTTCCGCCTCGATGGCGTCGACCGCCTGCATGAAGCCACCGCTGGTGAGCGAGGATCCGGAGACGACGGTGACGTTGAGCTCGTCGATCTTCTTGCCCACGACCTCATCGGAGATCCCGCTGATGAACAGGCCCTGGTACTGCGCGCTCTCCGCGCCGTCGGTGGTTCCTGTCACATCGACGGACTCGATCGTGCCATCGGCGGCGATCGTCATGCTGACGTGCACCTTCTCGATGTTGCCGCGCGGGTTGGAGTAGCTGCCGTCGCCCTCGTACGTTCCCGCAACAAAAGCCCCGCTCGCGCCGCCACCGGCGGAATCTGCGGTCGTGGCGGTTGTGGGCTCGGACGTGGTGGAGCTGGATGTGTCGCTGGTGATGGCCGTCTCGGCTTCGGCGGCGCCGGCGGAACAGCCGGCGAGCAGCGCGATGCCGGCGACAGACGCCAGTGTGGCGGCGGTGCGAACGGGTCGGTTCAGGTGGAGCGGGGTACGGGCCATGGGGTCCTCCTCAGGTCTTCTCCCTCAGATTAGGGATCGGAACGCTCCGCTCCCCCTGAACGACCTATGGGTCTGCTGTGTTTGTCAGGCCGCGCCGTCGAACATGCTGGTGACGGAGCCGTCCTCGAAGACCTCCTGGATGGCGCGCGCGAGCAGCGGCGCGATCGGAAGGATGGTCAGCCCCGGGAACACCTTGTCCGCGGGCAGCGGCACGGTGTCGGTCACGACGACCTCGTCGATGGCCGGGCTCTGCAGGCGCTCCACGGCGGGGTCGGAGAAGATCGCGTGCGTGGCTGCGACGATGACCCGTTCGGCGCCGTTGGCCTTCAGCGCCTCGGCGGCCTTCTGGATGGTGCCACCGGTGTCGATCATGTCGTCCACCAGCAGGCACACGCGGCCGTCGACCGAACCGACGATCTCGTGCACCGAGACCTGATTGGCGACCTTCGGGTCGCGGCGCTTGTGGATGATCGCGAGAGGTGCGTTGAGGCTGTCGGACCAGGTGTCAGCCACGCGCACACGCCCCATGTCGGGCGAGACGATGGTGAGCTTGTCGCGGTCGGCAGCGGACAGCGTGCGCTCGAAGTACTCCAACAGCACCGGCTTCGCGAAGAGGTGGTCGACAGGACCGTCGAAGAAGCCCTGGATCTGAGCCGCGTGCAGGTCTACGGACATCACACGATCGGCACCAGCGGTGGCCATGAGGTCGGAGACGAGGCGGGCGCTGATCGGCTCGCGACCGCGGCCCTTCTTGTCCTGACGTGAATACGGATAATACGGCGCGACCACCGTGATGCGCTTGGCCGACGCGCGCTTGAGCGCGTCGAGCATGATCAGCAGCTCCATGATCTGCTTGTTGACCGCGCCCCCGAAGGACTGCACCACGAAGACGTCACAGCCGCGCACCGACACCTCGAAGCGCGTGTAGAGCTCGCCCGAGGCGAAAGTGCGGTGCTCGGTGGGTGCCAGCTCCGTCCCGAGATGAGTGGCGACCTGCGCGGCAAGCTCGGGGTGCGAGCTTCCGGACACGACGACCAGACGCTTCTTGGTCTTTACTTCGAGACCGGGCGCGATGTCATTTTCGCGATCGAGATTAACGGTCCTCTTCTTGCCCTTGCCTGCCATCTGCAGCCTTCTGTGCGTTTCGGGCGTCCTCGGCTACCGCCGCGGCACGGGTGCCCTGCCTGTTGTTCTCGACCCAGCCCTCAACGTTGCGCTGCGGCGCGACGCTCAGGGCCAGCGCGCCCGCGGGGACATCCTTGCGGATGACCGCCCCGGCTCCAGTCTTCGCGCCTGCTCCAATCGTAACGGGCGCGACGAACACGTTGTGCGAGCCGGTGTGCACTTCATCGCCGATCACCGTGCGATGCTTGGCGATGTCGTCGTAGTTGGCCGTGATCGCACCGGCTCCGAGGTTGACCCCGGTGCCGATCGTGGTGTCGCCGACGTAGGACAGATGCGGCACCTTGGAGCCGGCACCGATCTGCGAGTTCTTGATCTCGACGAAGGTGCCGATCTTGCCGTCTTCCGCCAGCGTCGCGCCGGGACGAAGGTAGGACCACGGGCCCACGGTGGCGCGCTCGCCGATGACGGCCAGCGTCGCGTCGGTCCGCTTGACCACCGCGTCCTCGCCCACTTCGCAGTCGAGCAGAGTGGTGTCTGGGCCGATGGTGGCGCCCTCGGCGATGGAGGTGGCCCCGAGCAGGTACGTGTTCGGCAGGATCGTGACGTCCGGGGCCAGTGAGACCTCATCGTCGATCCAGGTGGTCGCCGGATCCATGATGGTCACCCCATCGCGCTGCCAGCGACGCACGATTCGCGCGTTAAGGATGCGCGCTACGTCGCTCAGCTGCGCGCGGTCGTTCACTCCGAAGGTGACGCGCGGATCGCCGGCGACCTCGGCCGAGACGCGCTCGTTCGCCTCGCGCAGCATGCCGATGACGCTGGTCAGGTACTTCTCGTTCTGAGCGTTGTCCGTGCCGATGCCCGGGAGGGTCTGCCGCAGCGCCGCGGCGGTGAAGACGTACACGCCGGCGTTCGTCTCGGTGACCGCCGCCTCCTCCGCGGAGGCGTCCTTCTGCTCGACGACGCGGGCGACGGAGCCGTCCGCGTCACGGATCACGCGCCCGTATCCGGTCGGATCGTCGAGGATCGCCGTCAGCAGCGTGGCAGCCGCATGCGTGGCACGGTGTGCCTCAACCAGCTCGCGCATGGTGTCAGCCTCCAGCAGCGGCACATCGCCGGACAGCACGAGGACATCACCGTCGAAGCCGGACGGCAGCGCGTCCACGGCCACCTCGACCGCGCGCCCGGTGCCGGGGATCTCGTCCTGGTCGACCACCGCGACACTCGGGAAGAGGTCTGCGAGGTGAGCGACGATGCGGTCGCGCTCGTGACGCACGACCACCTCGACGTGCTCAGCAGCCAGTTTCTCAGCGTTGACCACGACGTGGGCGAGCAGCGAGCGTCCGCCGATCTCGTGGAGCACCTTGGGCGTCCGCGAGCGCATGCGCGTCCCCTGCCCTGCCGCGAGGATGACGATGGCGAGATTGTTCTCCGACATGCTCCGCCGCCAGGACTCGAACCTAGACCTCACAGCTCCAAAGGCTGTCGTGCTGCCATTACACCACGGCGGATCCGCGACGTATGTCGCGGATCCAGTCTGCCATGCGTCGAGACCTTCGACCGCGCATGGCTGGCCCATAATGGACGGATGACGGGCAGCTCAGACGAGGTGGATCGCATCGTCGATGCCTGGCTCGGCCAGCGCCCTGATCTCGACTTCTCCCCGCTGTCCGTGCTCTCGCGGGTCGATCGACTTTCGAAGCACCTAGATCGCGCGCGGCGGGAGGCGTTTCGTCGCAGCGACCTGGAGCCGTGGGAGTGGGATGTCCTCTCGGCGCTGCGGCGCGCGGGCGAGCCGTTCCAGCTCAGCCCGAAGCAGCTGCTGCAGCAGACGCTCGTGTCCTCCGGAACGATGACCAACCGGATCGACCGGCTCGTGGGTCGTCGCCTGGTGCGACGCGAGGCGGATCCGGGAGACGGTCGCAGCGTGCTGGTGACTCTCACCGATGACGGGCGCATCCGCGTCGATGCCGCCATCACCCGGCTCGTCGACGCGGAGGCTCACATCCTCTCGGTGCTCACACGCGCTGACCGTGAACGACTGGCAACTCTGCTTCGGAAGCTGAATCTGGAGTTCGACGCGGAGTGACATGGGCTGCGGCGCGACGCTCGCGCAGGCGCGAGACCAGATCGACGCCGAGTCCCAGCAGGAGCGACAGCACGATGCCGACACCGGCGGCGAGCAGCGGCGAGTGGCCGAACCACGTGGCGGCGAGCACGGACAGCAGCAGGCACATCGCGGACCACAGCACGGCGCCGACGATGCTGATGGGCAG
Organism: Microbacterium sp. ZW T5_56; assembly: GCF_044987425.1. Lineage (NCBI taxonomy): Bacteria > Bacillati > Actinomycetota > Actinomycetes > Micrococcales > Microbacteriaceae > Microbacterium > Microbacterium sp. ZW T5_56. Next base: position 30,427 of record NZ_JBJDRI010000008.1, read on the forward strand.
GAAGCGACGATACGGCAGGCGCGTGGCGCCAGCGGTCATGTTCACGGCCACGCGTCCGATCGGGATGTAGCGCGCCGTCAGGATGAGCAGTGCCGGGCGCGCCGCCATCCGCGCGCTCGCCCACGACAGGGCCGCCTGGACGCGGGGACGACGCATCCACGCCCATCGGTCGGTGCCGCACGCTCGTCCGATCGCATAGGCGATCGAGTCGCCGGCCGCGGCTCCGATCGCCGCCGCGAGGAGCACGGTGATGAGAAACAGCGGGTTGCCACCGGAGGCGAGGCCGAGAGTGACAGCGGCGATCACGGCCGTCTCGCTCGGCACCGGCGGGAAGAAGCCGTCGAGCAGGCAGAACACGAGAACCGCGAGCGGCACCCAGGGCGCGGTGCCGACGGCCGTGAGGACCTCGAGGAAGTTCATGATTCCACGCTAGGAATCGCGCCCCGCGCGCGCGTCCGACCAGGGTAGGTGCACACCCCCTACCAGAGGATGATTCCGTCCGCGGGGTGGGAGGATGGGACGATGCCCATGCCCTCTCCCCTGCCGGTCCGTGACGGCGTCGGAGCCACCCGCCTGCACGTGCCGATGACCGGCCCCTGGCCGACCATCGCCGACTACATGGTGGAGAGATTCGGGCATCTGGACCCTGACGGGCTGTATGTGCGCTTCGACCGAGGTGAGATCGTTGCTGCCGATGCCTCCGCGGTCTCGCGCAGCGCTCCGCTCGGGTCGCACGAGTTCGTCTGGTACTATCGCGAGCCTCCCGTCGAGAAGGAGATCCCGTTCGCGCTGGACATTCTGCACGCCGACGACGATCTTGTGGTCATCGACAAGCCGCACTTCCTGCCCACCACGCCGGGCGGGAAGTACCTGCAGAACTCCGCGCTGGTGCGACTGCGAAACGCGCTGAGCAATCCCGAGCTCACCCCGATCCACCGCCTCGATCGAGCCACGGCGGGACTGCTGATGTTCTCCGCACGTCCAGCGACGCGCGGTGCCTATCAGCTGTTGTTCGAGAATCGCAGGGTGCGAAAGACGTACGAGGCCGTGTCGCGGCTCACCGGCCCCGCGCCCGAGCTGCCGATCACGTATCGCAACCGCATCGACAAGGTGCGCGGCAACGTGTGCGTGCAGGTGGATCCGGAGGCGGAGCCGAACTCGGAGACGTTGATCGAGCTCATCGCGACCGGCGAGAGTATGGGCACCGACGCGGGTATCGCCGTCATCCATACGCTGTTGCACCCGCACACCGGTCGGATGCACCAGCTGCGGGTGCACCTGGCGGCACTCGGTCTCGGCATCATGAACGACGGCTTCTACCCCGTGCTGCTGCCCGAGGTGCCCGATGACTTCACCCGGCCGATGCAGCTCCTGGCGCGTGAGCTCCGCTTCACTGACCCCCTGAGCGGCGACGAGCGCGTGTTCCGCACCCGCCGCACGCTTCAGGAGGCACCGCTCGGCTGAACCGACGCGTCAGTCGATCTCCTCGACGCCGCGCAGCTTCACCTCGACCAGGTCGAGCTGGCCCTGGATGCGCCACGCCACGAGGTCATCGATCGTGCCCTCCCGGCGCAGGCGCAGCAGCACCTCGCGCCGGCGATCCATCAACGCCAGCCGCAGCCGTGTCGTCTCTTCGCGCACCGTGATGGGTGAGAGGGCGATCGTGTCGATCTCCGAGCTCACCGCAAGCATCTGCAGCCCGCCGCTCGTCGCGCTTCCGTCGCCGAGAACGCGGCCCGGCGGCACCTGATCGTTCGTGGCTGACACGTCGATCATCGTCTCCAGCTCCGCGTCCTCGCTCTGCTCCTGGCCGATGTCCGCCGCGTATACGAGCCCGCGCTGGCGCGCCAGCGCTCGGGCGTTGGCGTACTCCAGCATCTCGTATCCCTCGGCGCGCACACGGTCGCGAACGGTGTCGCTGACACCGTGTTCGAGGGCGAGGTCATCGATGGCCGCCAGCGCAGCGCCCGAGATCGCACGCTCCGCGATCTCATACTCCTCATCGGCCGCCGTATCCGTCGGCAGCTTCGCCCAGCGGGCGATCGCGGGCAGCATCGGCCCCTGCACCAGCAGGCTGAACATGATCACGCCCGCGGTGATGAAGATGATCTCGTCGCGAGCGGCGATCGGCTCGCCCGATGCGGTCACAAGCGGGACGGACAGGGCGATCGCCAGGGACACCGCTCCACGGAAGCCGGCGAAAGTGGAGACGATCCACATCCGCAACGGCATGGTGCGATCCCCGCCGATGGTCGCCGCTCGCAACGCGCCGCGCGGGATCGTGAACGGGGCAGAGAACAGTTGGAACAGCAGACGAACCGCGATCAGGACCACCCACACCGCGACCGTGATCATCACGAGCCGGCCCACCTGCCCCCAGGAGCTCTCGAAGAGCACGTGCATGACCTCCGTGCCGATGAGCACGAACAGCGCCCCGTTGAGGACGTAGGTGAGCACGGGATAGACGGATTCGGCCTGACGGCGGGAGGCGGGGGTGGTGATTCGTGGCGAGACCCAGGCGACGATCAGGCCCGCGATCACCACGGCGAGCACGCCCGAGGCACCGATGAGCTCCGCGATCAGAAACGCCACGAACGGCACCAGCAGCAGGGTGAGGTTGATCTCCAGCGTGCCGGTGAGACGGCGAAGCAGCAGGTAGGCGAGCGCCGCGACGATGATCCCCGCGAGTGCGCCACCGAGGTAGGAATTCACCACGGTCCAGGTGATCGTCAGCGGCGACACCTGGTCCCCCACCGCCAGCGAGACCGCGATGGCATAGAGCACGAGCGCCGTGCCATCGTTGGTCAGCGACTCCGCCTTCAGCTTCATGAACATCCGCTGCGGCAGCATGCGTCCGAGCGCGGCCACTGCCGTCGCGTCGGGCGGAGCGACAGCGGCACCGAGGATCAGGGCCGCCTCCCACGGCAGCCCGAACATCGAGGCGAGTCCGGCAACGGCGAATGCGGATGCCACCACCAGCAGCGTGGACATCGGCGCGATGTAGCGCAGCGAGCGACGAATCGCCCGCAGCGACGTGGTCAGCGACTCCCAGAACAGCATGACGGGCAGGAACAACAGCAGCACCACCTCAGGCGGCAGCTGGATCTCCCGCGCCTGTGGCACGAATCCGATCACGAGACCCAGCACCAGCAGCACCAGCGGTGCCGCGATACGCAGGCGTGGGGCCAGCACTGTTCCCACCAGCACCGCCGTCCCCAGCAGAACGGTGACTTCAAGCCCTTCCATATGGCTTCCTCTCCCCGGAGCGTCCGCCCGATGCGGACCGTGCGCAGCTCAGTCTGCGCTTCCTCGACCCCAGACGGAACAGAAATTTCCGCGGGGCGACGCACAGATCGAACGTTGATCGACCCCGGCCTATTCCCAAAACCGATACATTCGACATCGAATCGATTCAGCTTCGACCCCCCGAGGACACCCCCACCGCCATGGACGCCGCCCTTCGCCGCCGCCGCATGTCACTGTTCGTGCTCTTCTTCGTGCCCGGCATGATGTTCGCCTCCTGGGTGACGCGCACGCCCGATGTCCGCGATCTCCTGGCGGCGTCGACGGCCACGATGGGGCTCGTGCTCTTCGGACTCTCCGTGGGCTCCATGCTCGGGATCCTGTCGTCCGGAGCTCTGACCGCACGCTTCGGCACCCGCCCGGTGATCGCGGTCGGCATCTCGCTGCAGCTGTTTGCGACCCCTACGATCGGGACGGGAGCCGCGATCGGCAGCGAGTTGCTCACCGCGGTCGGGCTCGGCCTCATGGGCCTCGGGATGGGCGGCGCCGAAGTGGCGATGAATATCGAGGGTGCCGAGGTGGAGCAGCTCGCGAACGTGCCCGTGCTGCCGGCGCTGCACGGCTCGTTCAGCCTCGGTACTGTCGCCGGCGCAGTGATCGGACTGGGCGCTGTGGCCCTGCAGTTGCCGGTGCTCTGGCACCTGGTGGTGGTCACGCTGATCGCTGTGCTCGGCGTGCTGTGGGCACTGCCCGGTGTGCCACGCTCCGCGGCCGCGGGAATGGTCGAGAAATCGGCGGACCACACGCCGGTGTGGCGCGACCGACGTCTGCTGATCATCGGCGTGATCGTGCTCGCCCTCGCGCTCGCGGAAGGCTCGGCCAACGACTGGCTGCCGCTGCTCATGGTGGACGGCCACGGCTTCGATCCCGCCTGGAGCTCGGGCTTGTTCGCCGTGTTCGCCGCGATGATGACGATCGGACGCTTCTCCGGCGGCCCGCTCATCACCCGTTTTGGGCGAGCAGCCGTGCTTGGCGGCAGCGCAGCTCTCGGCGCGGTCGGCCTGGCCTTCGTGATCTTCGCCGACAATCCCGTGCTCGCCGCGTGCGCCATTCCGCTGTGGGGTCTGGGTGCCGCGCTCGGCTTCCCTGTCGCGATCTCCGCGGCGGGCGATTCCGGCCCGAATCCGGCGGCGCGCGTCTCCCTCGTCGCGACACTCGGCTACGTGGCGTTCCTCGCCGGCCCACCTGCGCTCGGCTTCCTCGGCGAGCAGTTCGGTCTCCGCCTCGCGATGATTCTGGTGTTGGTGCTTGTCGCGCTCGCCGTGACGCTCACTCCGGCCCTGCGCGGCATCGGTGCCCCCGAGCCGGAGGACGCGGCCCGCGCCTGAAGATGGAAAGCGCAGCTCCGAACGTCGTCGGAGCTGCGCTTTCCAGCTCTGAGCGAGTCAGCCGAGGGACTCGGCCAGCTCCAGCCAGCGCATTTCGAGTTCGTCGGCCTCGCCCTCCCAGCCGGAGATCTCGGTCATCCGGTTGCCGAGGGCGACGTAGTCGGCCTGGTCCATGTCGGCGAGCTTCGCGCGAGCGCTCGCCGCGCTCTGACGCAGTTTCTGCACACGACGCTCCAGCGACGCCATCTCCTTCTCCGCCTCGCGCGCTTCCTTGCCGGTGAGCCCGGTGGGAGTCGCGGTGGCGGCGGTGGACGATGCCGACGCGGTGCCCTGCGCCGCGCGGCGCTTCAGGTACTCGTCCACGCCGCCCGGCAGATGCCGCAGCTGCTGGTCGAGGATCGCGTACTGCTGGTCCGTCACCCGCTCCAGGAAGTAGCGGTCGTGGGAGACGACGATCAGGGTGCCCGGCCACGAGTCCAGCAGGTCCTCCAGCGCCGCGAGCATGTCGGTGTCGAGGTCGTTGGTGGGCTCGTCGAGGATCAGCACGTTCGGCTGGTTGAGGAGGATCAGCAGCAGCTGGAGTCGGCGCTTCTGGCCACCCGAGAGGTCTTTCACGGGTGTCGAGAGCTGAGCACTCTGGAAGCCCATACGCTCCAGGAGCTGGCCGGGGCTCAGCTCCTGAGCCTTCGATCCGGATCCGAACGAGTAGGTGGTCTGCAGCCGACCGACGACCACGCGGACCGGCTCATTCAGGTGCTCCTCGAGCTCGTCCAGACGCTGCGTGAGAGTGGCCACCTGCACCGTCTTGCCGCGCTTGACCGTGCCCGACGTCGGCTCCGTGGTGCCGGCGATCAGTCCGAGCAGCGTGGACTTGCCCGCGCCGTTGACACCGAGGATGCCGGTGCGCTCGCCGGGAGCGAGTCGCCACTCCACATCTCGCAGCACCGTCTTGTCCCCGTAGGAGACGCCCGCATCGAGAAGATCGACGACGTCCCTGCCGAGGCGGGTGACGGCCAGCGCCGACAGCTCGGTCTTATTGCGGATCTCCGGCACGTCGTCGATCAGAGCGTTGGCCGCGTCGATGCGGAACTGGGGTTTGCTGGTGCGGGCCGGTGCCCCGCGGCGCAGCCACGCGAGTTCCTTGCGGGCGAGGTTCTGGCGCTTCGCCTCGATCGAGGCGGCCTGCCGGTCACGCTCGACACGCTGCAGGATGTAGGCCGCATATCCGCCCTCGAAGGGCTCGACGATCCGGTCGTGCACCTCCCAGGTGTTGTTGGCGACCTCGTCGAGGAACCAGCGATCGTGGGTCACGACGAGCAGTCCGCCCTGATTGGCCGGCCAGCGCCGCTTCAGGTGCTCGGCCAGCCACGCGATCGCCTCGACGTCGAGGTGGTTGGTGGGCTCGTCAGCACATACTAGGTCCCAGTCGGCAACGAGCAGCTGAGCGAGTTGCACCCGACGACGCTGACCTCCGGACAGGCCACGAATCGGGCCGTCCCAATCAAGACCACCGAGGAGGTTCGCGACCACATCTCGAGCACGCACGTCACCTGCCCACTCGTGCTCGGGTCGATCACCAACGACCGCCTGCGCGATCGTGCTGTCATCGTCTAGGTCATCCTGCTGCGTGAGCACTCCAACACGAAGCCCACCCCGCCGAGTGACGCGACCACCATCCGGCTCGATCAACCCCGCAAGGAGCGAGAGCAAGGTGCTCTTGCCGTCGCCATTGCGACCGACGATGCCGATCCTGTCGCCCTCATTCACGCCGAGGGACACGGAGTCGAAGACAACCTTCGTCGGGTATTCAAGGTGGAGCGAGTCCGCTCCGAGCATGTGCGCCATCACCTCAAGCGTACGACGCTCGCTACACGATGAAGCCACCCCTCGGCCTGGCGGACTCTTGAGGGGTACTTGCCTGAGCAGAACAGGACTTCTGGGCGGTTCGCCAACACGCGACAACTACGCCGCACACGGACATGCGAACACACGACGCGAATTCCGCTCACCCCAGTTAACGAGATCCTGATACCAGTCGGTCACGCCGAGGTGCGCACACAATAGCCCTGCCAAGAATGTATTCCAAAGCGTCGCCGCTTTCACGGTGACACCATGGCTCTGCAAAACTCTTGCCAGCGCTCCGAACAAGTCGTGGTCGCCGACATAATGCGCTTCACTAAGGTCGAGTTCCTGCTGAACTGTGGTCGCGTTCGCAGTGACGTGCTCCGCTAGCAAGACAGTCGATGAACGATCCACTGCAATTCTTGCAAGTTCACTCAGATCGCCACCAACCTCGGTAACGCGCCCGAATGGAAAATCACGGAGCTTTAGCTGATATTCATTCATGTCATTGACAATTCGAATCGGCGCTAACGCGCCCGCTAGTCGAAAAGCATCTCGTCGGATAGCCGGAGGGTCAATAACTATGCCTCTACGACGAGCCGCGCGGGCATGAACACCAACGACCCGATCCACCAACGCATCCGCCGATACGACCATATCCATGATCGCATCATGCCCCTTGGATGAAACGACATTTGTCGGATACTTGAGGGCGGGCCGAGCCCACCGGTCATAGTCCGAATCAATGAGAAACCGCACTCCGAGCACATTATGCTTCTCGGCACGCTCCGCCGCACCAAGAACGTTTTGCTTACCGCCGACACCAGCAATCAGTAGCACATCCGATTTGTTAATGTGCTCATCGAATATGAAATGGTCATCTTCCCCCTCCACGACGAGGATGAGCGCTGCGGATGCCTGTCGCGCCATATAAATCGTCCCAAATAGGGTCGTACCAGTGAGTGCTTCCCTCATACGAAGCGAGCTTCTTCGGGCCCAAGGGGCGTAGCGCGATCCCACGAATCGTTGATAATTTGCGGAGAATGCGTTGCCACGATAAAACGGAACCCCCCGAGCTCCGCAATCCGCTGCACATCAGGAATGAATGCAAGCTGCCAGACGACATGCAATGAGATTTCCGGCTCGTCGATCATTACTAGCGCCCCAGGCGGCACATTGAATAGCAGATCAAACATGAGAATGATCTCGTGTTGTTCGCCTGAAGAAAGCGAGTCCAGATCAATTGACCGATCCTCGGTAGCGTGCCGCACCAGCAACCCGTCCTTCGCCGTCACGCGAAGCTTTTTGCGAAGAAGCCTAGTATTGACAATCGCCTCGAAGAGCTCGATCTTGTGCAGCAGAAGCTCGAATGGCGCAAGCTTTTGCTGTGTGTCATCAAGGTAGATCGTCAGGAGCCGAAGCTCAGATTCGTCGAACGCACGATCCGGAAGCGACAATGCCTCCGCCAACTCCACAGACGCGACCCGGCCCAACCTACTGCGGAACTCGTTCTGTTGCTCGTATCGATCACGCACCTCGGATGGACGATTGGGTGGCGTTGCCCGCTCAAGGACACGGTGCGGGAACGTTCGATCCAGCTGTTGGGTGATGGCCGAGTGTTCAGTCTGAGCATCATTGACAAGTGAACGCATTTTGCCAGAATGCTCGACGATCTTTGAGTTGTGTTTACGCCGCGGGTTGGGCCGCCCACCGAGTGACCGGATACGCTCCACATCGTTCTCGATGCGGAGCCGCTGCGTTTCAATAAGGTAGCTGCGTGCATCACTCCGGAATCTGCCAAGTGCGCGCGGCAAAGGCATCGCCATGTCCACCGCTTCTGGGTAGATCGTCGCGAGCTCTTCGAGGGTCAGTGTCTCGCCGTCGCGAAAGTCCTCCCACAGGTCACCAGCGGAAGGGCGCCACGGCGTATTCTCGAGCAACCAATGGTCGAATGTTGTGTCAGCGCTCGTATCCCAAGTCTCAGTTGTCTGGCCCGCGAGCGTGAGGCTGAACCTGAGTATACGGCGACTCCTCCGCTTCTCGCCGATTCGCGACACATCGTCGGGCGATGAACCAACATGCAACTTTGTGCCGTCTTCATAGCGAAGTGTCGCATCATTGAACGGAATACTCGACAAGGTTCTACCGTCGAATCGATGCATTGCATGGATGATCTCGAGGAACTTCGTCTTACCGACGCCGTTCGGGCCGTAGATAATTGCATGATCTTGACTGGCAGCAAACGAGAGCTTGTGATCGTACTCCCCCAGTACCGAAGTCGCTTCTGCATAGACGAGGGCCGGACGATGCTGGTTCATACCCCCATAATGACGGATCGCGGGTAGCAATGCATCTCATCCCGAACCGCACCGCTGTGCCCACCATCCAACGACCCGACACAGCGCCCCGCTTGAAGCGGTGTGATCCAGACCTGAGGCGAGCCCTACCGACCTACCCTGCTCGGTGCCCTACGTCTGACTGGTTTCGCGGATCTTGGCGTCTCCCGCCCAGACGTGCTCGGGGGTGTCCCCCACCACGGAATGGGCGATGGTCTCGTCGTCGTCGAGCACGTCCTCCTGGCTGAGCACAGCGATCCGCGTGCCGCCGCGGACCGTGACGCGGCCGCCGTCGGGCTCGACGAGGCCGGCCAGCATGCGCAGCAGGCTTGACTTGCCGTCGCCATTGCGACCGACGATCCCAATCCGGTCGCCTTCGTTCACGCCCAGGGAGACGGAATCGAACACGACTTTGGTCGGGTATTCCAGGTGCAGGGCCTCGGCCCCGAGAAGATGTGCCATCTCCTCCAGGGTACGGGTTCTCGCCCGTGTGCCCGCCGGTAGGCTGGGAGGGCCGATCGGCCGACGGAAGGAATCCCATGCCCACCGCTCACATCAGCGCCCAGCCCGGTGACTTCGCTCCCTCGGTCCTCATGCCGGGCGACCCCCGTCGCGCGCGCCGCATCGCCGAGACGTTCTTCGACTCGCCGCGCCTGGTCACCGAGGTGCGTGGCATCGAAGGATGGACCGGAACGTGGAATGGCCACGACATTTCGGTGATGGCTTCAGGCATGGGAATGCCGTCGATGAGCATCTACGCCACCGAGCTCATCCGCTTCTACGGTGTGAAGCGGATCGTGCGCGTCGGAACGGCGGGTGGCATGGCCGACGAAGTTCAGCTCGGCGAGGTCGTGATCGCGAACGCCGCGCACACCGACTCCTCGATGGCGGACTTCCGCGTTCCGGGCGTGCGCTTCAGCGCGGTCCCGAGCTACGACCTGCTCGAGCGCGCCGTGGCGACCGCGCGTTCGAAGGGCCTCGCCCACCGCGTCGGTCCGCTCTTCAGTTCTGACACGTTCTACTCCGACCGCCCCGAGCAGACGAAGGGACTCATCGAGCACCACACGCTGGCCGTGGAGATGGAGGCCGCTGCGCTGTACGGCATCGCCATGCGCGAGGGTGTTGAGGCGCTGGCGGTTTGCAACATCAGCGATCACATCATCCGGGGTGAGGAGATGAGCTCGGACGAGCGCGAGACCCGCTTCGGGCCGATGGTGGAAGTCGCGCTCGGCGCTCTGTTCGGCTGAGGCGCGTCGGCGCGCGCCGATGAGGTCACGCGCAGATCACGAGGTCGTCACAGGTTCATCACGGGTGCCTGGGCGGGCGCTGTCGCTCAAGATGTGCCTCGTATGCTCGTGGTTCCGGTGGACTTCCCCCGCCGGCCTCAACGCGTCGTTTCCCCCTCTGACGGTGCCGCGATGACACGACCATGCCCGCACCTGCGGCGCCCGACGCGGAGGCCCTCCACTCCATGCGACGATCCATCCGACACGCCCTCGCGGTCTCCGCACTCCTGCTCGGAGCGACGCTGACGGGCTGCGGGGCTCAGGCCACGGCCAGCACGGCCGAACCGACGTCCGCCTCGACGACGGTGGATGCGCTCAGCGGCGCGCGGCTCGATGCGCCCACGCCGTCCGCCACCCCCCGCGTCACGTTCGCCCTCCTGGTCGATACCGATGCCAAGACGGTGTTGGCCCTGGACTGCGATTCACTGGCGGCCCTCACGGGTGTCGAGTCGGTACCCGGCGAAGAGGACACGGTGGCTGCCGTCCTCACCGATCCGAAGACGTGGCAGGCCCACGACGCGACGGCGACGTTCGCCGACGCCATCGCGGATGCTGCGATGACCGAGACACAGCCGATCCGTGAGGCGCTCACAAACATGAGCACCGACGAGACGGCGATCCTGAAGCTCATCATCACGCACACACCGACGGACACCGAGGTGCATCTCGGCGTCGGCACGACGCCGTAAGGCTCACGCGCTGGGGCGCTCTCACCGCCCCGTCGCAGTCGCTCAGTACCAGAACGTGAGAGCGGGGGTCACGGCGCCGCGGAACAGTGTGTCGGCCACCTCCACCGCATCGGCGCGGAGGCGTCCGGCAGCAGCGAGCGTACGCACCCGAACTCCACCGAGGTAGATGGCCGAGAGCTCGCCGACACCCAGTGACAGCACCGGGAGATCATGTGCCTCCTCACCGTCGGTCAGCGCACGGACGCGAGCAGCTCCGTCATCCGCCACCTCGAGGAGGTAGCGGCCCGAGGTGATCCCCAGTGGGTCGGTGACGTCGAGCACCACGGACCCGGCGGCCTCATAGCGGCGGGCTTCCAGCGCGGCCACGACATCGACGATCCGGACGTACTGGTGGTCGCGCAGCTTGATCTCCGCAGCACGCTGGTCGGCGATCATCCACCACAGCGGCTCGTCGGTGGAGCGCTCTGTGGCAACCACCGTGCCCACCAGATCGTGATCGAGGAGGAAGCGCCAGAGCGCGGCGTAGGCGTCGTCGGTCGCGGCGTGGAGGAAGATCACGTTGAGGGTGCCGGGACCCGGCGGGGTGCGGTCAAGTGTGAAGGCCGCGAGTCCCTGGATCTCCCCCGCCTCGTCGCGGTACTGGAGCGCGCGCACGGCTCCCGCGGCCTCCGCGTCAGCCCGCAGCCGCAGCATGTCGTCCCAGTGCGGACCGGGCACGATCACCTCACCCGGCAGGCGCAGTCGGATCCGTTCATGCAGCTCGGGCGCGATCCGACGCGCATCCTCGCGGGACACGTAGTCGATCCGACCCGGAACATCGCCGCCCAGCCAGCCCGCGCGCTGTGTGTCGATGCGGAAGGTGGCCGCAGCGGCCGCGGCCGCGAACCCGAAGCGACCGTAGATGGTCGCCTCGGAAGCCGTGAGCATGGCCACCGGCAGTCCGGCGCGCACTGCTTCACGCAGCTCCCCCGCCATGAGAGAGCGAGCGAGTCCCCGGCGGCGATGGGTGGCCGCCACCGTGACCGAGCTGATCGCGCTGGCGGGGACGGCGCGGCCGCCCGGCACGGTGAGCTCGCTCAGCCACGTGGCGAACGTCGCGACGGGAAGATCTGGCAGCGCACCGTCGGCGTCATACACACCGAGGCGGCGACGATACGCAGTTCCCGGACGCCCGGGTTCGTGACTGCGTTCTTTCAGCTCGGGGCCCTGGAATCCGCGTCCCACGGCGGCTCGCCAGGCGAGCTCGGCCTCCTCATCCTCTGCCAGGCGCAGCTCCAGGCCGCGGGCAGCGATCTCCGACGCGGCTCGCTCATCGAGCGGCGCAGTGCGGAAGGTCTCGGCGTCAACAGTCATGTGTTCCTCCAGCGTTGTGAGCTCACTTCACGCTAGCGGGTGCGTCCGACATCGAGATCAGACGACGCGCGCTCCAGGAACGGGGCCGTAGGCGTGAACGCCGACGTATCCGACCAGGGCCAGCTCGTCGCGGACAGCGAGCGCCGCCGTGGCATCCGCGCACAGCAGCGCGATCGTGGGGCCGGACCCGGATACGATTCCCGCCAGTGCCCCGGCCCGAAGGCCCGCATCGATCGTGTCAGCCAGGTCCGGACGCAGCGACAGCGCCGCCACCTGCAGGTCGTTGCCCAGCGCTTCGGCCAAACGGCGGGAGTCACCGGCGCGCAGCGCGTGCAGCACCTCGTCGTCCACGCGTGGGCGCCGCGGTACCACCGGAAGATCGGCGCGGTGGCGGACCCGGATCTCGTCGAGCGCGCCGTAGACCTGCGGTGTCGACATTCCGGCGTCGCTCGGAACGAGCACCCAGTCGAATCGCCCCTGCGTGAGAGCGGGCGTGAGCTCATCTCCGCGTCCGGTGCCGATCGCGGTGCCGCCGAGCAGCGCAAACGGAACATCGGCGCCGAGTCTCGCCGCCAGTTCGTGCAGCTGTGCCGACGACTGCCGGGTGTCCCAGAGCGCGTCGCAGGCCACCAGGGCCGCTGCGGCGTCGGCGGACCCGCCGCCCATGCCGCCCGCCACCGGCACGCCCTTTCGGATGTGCAGGTGGACGCCCGCGCTGACGCCGGCGCTTTCTGCCAGCAGGCGCGCCGCACGCAGCGCGAGGTTCGACTCATCGACGGGCACGTCGGAGACGTCGATGAATCCGTCGCTCTCCACGGTCAGGGAGAAGTCATCGGCCGCGGTGGCGGTCACCTCCTCGAACAGGGACAGCGCCTGAAACGCCGTTGCCAGCTCGTGATAGCCGTCATCCTGCAGCTCGCCGACGCCGAGATAGATGTTCACCTTCCCGGCCGCGCGCACGCGGACCGGGCTGGTGCCGGGTTCGAATGCGCCGATGCTCACAGATCCGCCGATGCTGCCCAGAGATTCACGTCGATCGCATCGGAGAGGGCGTCGATCCGCTCGAGTTCCTCGGTGTCGAACGCGGGTCCATCCAGCGCACCCAGGTTCTCGTCGAGCTGCTCAGGACGCGACGCACCGATGAGTGCAGAGGCCACAACCTCATCGCGCAGCACCCACTGGATGGCCATCTGCGCGAGCGACTGACCGCGCTCGCGGGCGATCGTGTTCAGCGAGCGGAGTGCCTCGCGCTCGTCCGTGGTGATTTCCCGAAGGGAGCCGCGCTGCTGCGAGCGATGCGCCGTGCCGTCACCGAGGTGCTTGTCGGTGAGAAGCCCCTGAGCGAGCGGGGTGAACGCGATTGCGCCCATCTGCTCCTGCCGCAGCACCTCCGTCAGCCCGTCCTCGATCCACCGGTTGAGGATGGAGTACGCGGGCTGATGGATGACCAGCGGCGTGCCGAGCTCGCGCGCCACGGCCTTCGCTGCGATGGTGCGCTCGGCGCTGTAGGAGGAGATGCCGACGTACAGCGCCTTGCCCTGTCGCACGAGGGTGTCCAGGGCGCCGACCGTCTCCTCGATGGGGGTGTCGGGGTCGACGCGGTGGGAGTAGAAAATGTCGACGTAGTCGAGATTCATCCGGGTCAGTGATGCCTCGGCGCTCGCGATGAGGTACTTGCGGGTTCCGAGGAAGCCATACGGGCCGGGCCACATGTCCCACCCGGCCTTCGACGAGATGATCAGCTCGTCGCGGTAGGGCGCGAAGTCCTCGCGGATCATCCGGCCGAAGTTGGTCTCCGCCGATCCGTAGGGCGGGCCGTAATTGTTGGCGAGGTCGAAGTGCGTGATTCCGGAGTCGAACGCGTGACGCAGCAGCGCGCGCTGATTGTCGAACGGCACGTTGTCACCGAAGTTCCACCACAGTCCCAGCGAGATGGGCGGCAGGTACAGCCCCGATGCTCCGACTCGGCGGTAATCGCCGCGATCGTAGCGTTCTTCGGCGGCAGCATACGGACGATGGGTCTCGGGGGTGCCGGGGCGGAAGCGGGGATTCTCAGTCACCCCACCAGGCTAGCGGGCTCGTGTTTCGCAGATGTCACGCACGCTCTCCCCCGCTTCATGGTGCGCAACATGCTCCTCTCGGCGGCGACTTCCGCGCCGAGCGGCACCACGAAGCGCGCTCGGCACCGCCGTCAGCGTGCACGAAAGTTCTAGCGTGCGCGGTGGTTCAGCGTGCGCGGGCGATGCGGAGGTAGTCCTCGACCGTGAGCGACTCCCCACGCGCGGTGGGTTCGACCCCGGCACGCTCGAGCACCTCGCTCGCGGCAGCCGCCGAGCCTCCGAGGACACCCGACAGAGCCTGCCGCAGCATCTTGCGACGCTGACCGAAGGCCGCATCGATGATCTCGAACGTGGCGCGTCTCTCGTCCTCGGTTCCGCGCGGTTCATCGTCCCGGCGGAACGCCACCAGCAGGCTGTCGACGTTGGGCACCGGCCAGAACACCTGACGCGAGACGGTCCCCGCCAGGGCGAACGAGCCATACCAGGCGGCCTTCACGCTCGGTGACCCGTAGACCTTCGAGCCCGGCCCTGCGGCCAGCCGCTCCGCGACCTCGGCCTGCACCATGACCACACCGCGACGGATCGTGCCGAAGTTCTCCATGAAGTGCAGCAGCACCGGAACGGACACGTTGTAGGGCAGGTTCGCGACCAGAACGGTCGGATCCCCGGGAAGCTCGGTGATGCGCAGAGCGTCGGCGTCCAGGACCGTCAGCGCCCCCTCGGCAACCCCGCGCTCCTGCGCCGTCTGCGGCAGTCGCGCGGCCAGGCGGTGATCGATCTCCACCGCCGTCACGCTCGCCCCCGTCTCCAGGATCGCGAGGGTGAGGGAGCCGAGCCCGGGCCCGATCTCCACCACGCGCTCGCCGGCCTGCACCCGTGCGGCGGTGACGATCTTGCGCACGGTGTTGGCGTCGACGACGAAGTTCTGCCCCAGCTTCTTGGTCGGGGTGACGTCGAGTTCGGCGGCGAGGCGGCGGATCTCGGCGGCTCCGAGCAGGGACACGGTCATGGGTCCATTCTCCCGTACCCGCACTGCCTCGATGACACGAGCCGGCAATGTCGGACACCCTCCGTAGGATCGACGGGTGAGTTGGCTCGGAGAACGTATCGCCCCCGCGCGACTCGGTCGCGACTTCCGCTGGCTGATGACGGCTTCGTGGTCGAGCAATCTCGGTGACGGCATCATGTTGGCGGCGGGCCCGCTGCTGATCGCGTCCATGACCACCTCTCCCGTGCTCGTGGCGTCCGGGGCGATGCTGCAGTTCCTGCCCTGGCTGCTGTTCGGGCTGCATGCGGGCGCGATCGCCGACCGATTCAACCGTCGCCGCCTGGTCATTGGCGCCAACGCCGTGCGCGTCGTGCTCATCCTCGCGCTCGTGGTCTTCCTGTTCACCGGCACGGCCAACATCGGGATCGTGCTGGCCGCCGCCTTCCTCTACGGCTGCGCCGAGGTCTTCGCCGACACGACCAGCGGGACACTGCTGCCGATGTTCGTCCAGAAGAAGGACCTCGGTATCGCGAACTCGCGGCTGCAGGCCGGCTTCCTTGTCGCGAACCAGTTCGGCGGCCCTCCGCTGGGAGCATTCCTCTTCGCGATCGGCTCGTTCTGGCCGTTCCTGCTGCAAGCGCTCTGCGTTGCCCTCGCTGCCATCCTGGTGTCCCGCATCTCGCGTACGCCCATCCCACCGCGCGAGAGCGCCGAGCCCACCTCTGTGCACACCGACATCGCGGAGGGCGTGCGGTGGCTGTGGCGCAATCCTCCGGTCCGGATGCTCGTGATCATCATCCTGGTGTTCAACGTCACCTGGGCGGCGCCCTGGGGAGTGCTGGTGCTGTACGCGACCGAGCATCTCGGCATGGGTGAGGTGGGCTACGGCGCGCTGACCACCACGTCTGCGATCGGCGGGCTGCTGGCCACCACCCTGTTCGGCTGGCTGGAGCGCCATGTGTCCTTTGCCACCCTGATGCGCGTGTGTCTCGCGTTGGAGGTGGTGATGCATCTCGCGTTCGCGCTCACCACCTCAGGCGTGGTCGCGCTGGTGATCATGTTCGGATTCGGCCTGTACTCGTTCATCTGGGGCGCGATCTCCACCACCGTCCGTCAGCGGCTCGTCCCGCACGAGCTGCAGGGGCGCATCGGCGCCGTGAACATGGTGGGCGTCTTCGGCGGCATGATCATCGGCCAGGGCATCGGCGGTATCCTCGCGCAGACATGGGGCCTGACGGCACCGTGGTGGTTCGCTTTCGTGGGCGCGGCGATCACCCTCGTGTTCGTCTGGCGACCCATCTCGCAGATCACGGCGGCGCGACCCGCCGATGACACTCCTCAGTCGTCCGAAGATCCTTCTGACGACACCGCCTGATCGCCCCGACGGGGTTCCTCATCGCGCGCCTCCTGCCGCTTGAGCGCGCGCAGATGCAGCGTGTAGCGCTGCACGGAGGCGTCGAGGCTGCGTGCAGCGACACCCGACAGTGCGCCGCCGACACCGACGCGGGGCAAGAGCACCGCCACCAGCGGCAGCACCACGACGAGCAAGACGATGACGGCAACCGCCCACCCGTCGAAGTCCGAGCGATCCCCCAGCGCGATCGCGGCAACCACCGCCAGCAGCGGACAGATCACCGCCAGCAGCACCGCCCGCCCCGCGGGCGGGAACCATCCGCCCGCGCTCGGACGACGCACCTCGAGATACCGGTGAAACGTCAACAAGAGCGCGTACCCCGCCTGCAGCACGAGAATCGACACCGCGCGCAGCGCGATGCCCTCGGGCCGCGCATCGCCGTGGAAGACGACGAACGCCGCCGCCACGTCGATCAGCAGGACCACGCCGCTCCACACCAACAGACGCGGCCAGAGCGGGTGTGCCCGCGCCTCGCCGCGAAGGTCATCGCGCAGCGCGGTTTCGGCATCGATCACCCGCCGCACCTGCGACATCCGCATCCCGGTGTTGCCCACCACGAGATAGAGCGCGGACAGGGTGGCGAAGGCGGCGGTCAGCAGGAGCTGGACGATCGCGATCAGCAGGATGGGCCACGGATCGACACCGCTCAGCGCGACGAGCACGCCGAGTGCCGTGATGAGGACCCATCCGACCGCCAGGATCATCTGCACCACGGAGCGCAGTCGCAGGAGGATAGCGGTGCGCTCCGCAGAGTCGGTGGAAGCCAGAGCGGTGAACATGACGATGGTGACGAACACCGTGAAGGAGCCCACGGCCACCGGGATGTAGATGCGGGACGCATCCACCGCGTCAACCACAAGTTCCGACACCCGCTCGACGGGCACCACCTCGGCGATGACACGCAGGGTGAGCGGGCCGGATCCGGACTCGGCGATGGTCCCGAGAAGCAGCAGCATACCGACCACCGTCACCAGCACGGGCACCAGCGCGGAATTCAGCCACGCGCGCCGGGACTGATCCGCCCAGAGTGACCCGAACGCGTCGGACGCCATGCGGATGTCTGACGCGGAATCCACCCGTGATTCCTGTCGCATGTCCCCATTGTCGCCGTTTCCTCCTTCCCCCGGCAGATGCCCACCCGCCATACCGCGAGAAACCCAAGCAAGTCCGAGAAACCCTGCAACGCGGGGTTTCTCGGACTTGCTTGGGTGTTTCGGGGTCAGTCGGTGAAGGAGCCGTAGGCGCGGACGGTGTTCTCGGCGACCTGCGCGGCGAGAGCGTCCTCGGACAGGCCCAGCTCCGCGGCCATCGCGCGCAGCGTGATCGGGATCAGGTATGAGGCGTTGGGCCGGCCCCGATACGGAGTGGGCGTCAGGAACGGCGCATCGGTCTCCACGAGGATGCGCTCCAGCGGCGTCACGCGCAGAGCGTCACGGAGGTTCTGCGCGTTCTTGAACGTGATGTTCCCGGCGAACGAGAGGTAGTAGCCAGCTTCGGCGCATTCGCGCGCCATGTCCGCGTCGCCCGAGAAGCAGTGAAACACCGTGCGATCCGGTGCTCCGATGCGGGCGAGCGTGTCCAACACCTCGCGATGGGCGTCGCGATCGTGGATCTGCATGGCGATGTCGTGCTTCTTCGCCAGCTCGATGTGCGCCTCGAACGAGCGATACTGCGCCGGGCGTCCCTCGTCGTCGGTGCGGAAGAAGTCCAGTCCGGTCTCACCGATGGCGCGCACACGCGGCTGGGCGGCGAGCTCGTCGATCACCGCGATCGCCTCGTCGAGCTTGCCCGCCGCCTCATACAGCGGCGCGTCGTTCGGGTGGATCGCAACGGCGGCGAGCACCCGCGGATGCGTGGCGGCGGCGTGTGCGCACCAGCGCGAGGAATCGATGTCGCCACCCGCGTTGATCACGCCGGCCACGCCGACGGACGCCGCACGCTCCAGCTGCTCGTCGAGACTCAGCGGCTCATCCCCGTCGAGGATCTCCAGGTGTGCATGGTTGTCGTACACCGGAACGCGCAGCGGCTCCGGCGCCTCCGGGTAGCGGAGGTCGCGACCGTCGGCACGGCGCTGGGTGACGTAGGTGCTGATGCCGTCGCCTGTGCCGCCGTTTCCGGCCTTCGTCACGCCGTCTCCACGCGTGGGAACAGCGGAGCGAGACCGTTGACCGAAGTCCCCGGCTTCAGCACCCCCCACGTCCCGGCTTCGCGCAGCGGCTGGTCCTGCAGTCGGCCGAGCGAGTCGGCAGCGCCGAGGGCGATCCACAGCTTCTCGGTGGCCTTCGGCATCACCGGGCTCAACAGCACGTCGAGAGCACGAAGCCCCTCCGCCGCGGTGTACAGCACGGTGCCCAGGCGCTCGCGCTGCGCGTCGTCTTTCGCCAGCGACCACGGCTCGTTGTCGGTGATGTACTGGTTCAGCGCATCCACAATCGTCCAGATCGCGGCGATCGCCTCGTCCGTGCGGAAGCGCTCGATCGCCGCATCCGCGTTGCGAACGGCGTCCGCCACCACGTGCTGGATGTGCAGGTCGCCCTCAGCGTAGGTTCCGGGCGCGGGAACGATGCCCTCGAAGTAGCGCTCGATCATCGCGACCGTGCGCGACGCGAGGTTGCCGAAGCCGTTGGCGAGCTCGGCCTGATAGCGCGCGGCGAGGTCCTCCCAGGAGAACGACCCGTCCTGGCCGAAGGCGATGGCCGAGAGGAAATAGAAGCGGTACGCGTCGGAGCCGAACACATCGGTGATCTCGGTGGGCGCGATTCCGGTGAGCTTGGACTTGGACATCTTCTCGCCACCCACCAGCAGCCAGCCGTGCGCGAAGACGCCCTTCGGCACATCGAGCCCTGCGGCCATCAGCATCGCCGGCCAGATGACGGCATGGAAGCGGAGGATGTCCTTGCCCACCACGTGGTAGCCGGGCCAGCGACGGTCGAACTCGCCGTCGTCGTCGCCGAAGCCGATCGCGGTGGCGTAGTTGAGCAGCGCATCGACCCACACGTAGATGACGTGCGACTCGTCCCACGGCAGCGGAATGCCCCAGTCGAACGCGGAACGCGAGATGGAGAGGTCCTTGAGACCCGACCGCACGAAGGACACGACCTCGTTGCGCGCAGACTCCGGACGGATGAAATCGGGGCGCTCCTTGTAGAGCTCCAGCAGCTTGTCCTGGAACTCGCTGAGCTTGAAGAAGTAGTTCTTCTCCTGCAGCAGCTCCAGCGGCTTGGAGTGGATGGCGCAGACCTTGAGGCCCTCGAACGGACCGGTGCCATCGACGATCTCCGACTCCGGCTTGAACTCCTCACAGCCGACGCAATACAGCGCCTCGTACTCGCCCGCGTAAATGTAGCCGCGGTCGTAGATGGCCTGCACGAACTTCTTGACGCGCTCCTCATGCCGCTCCTGCGTGGTGCGGATGAAGTCGTCGTTGGCGATGTCGAGCGTGTCGAGCTGGGGGAACCAGGCCTCGGTCACGAGCTTGTCGACCCACTCCTGCGGGGTCACGCCGTTGGCCGCCGCGGCGCGCAGCATCTTCTGGCCGTGCTCGTCGGTTCCGGTGAGCATCCAGGTGTCATCTCCCGCCTGGCGGTGCCAGCGCGCAAGCGTGTCGACCGCCACGGTCGTGTACCCGTGCCCGATGTGGGGCACATCGCTGGGGTAGTAGATCGGGGTGGTGATGTAGAAGGAATCGCCGGTGCTCACCCCTCGATTCTAGGCGGTGGCCCGCGGGGCTCCCGTCGTATGACGTCCGGCGCTCAGCTGCGCGCCGCGAGAGCGGCCTGGTACAGCTCACGAGACGAATGGCCGGTGAGCCCGGCCACCTCGGCGCACGCGTCCTTGAGCCGGATTCCCGCGGCGGCCAGGGTCTGCACCTGCGAGACGGCATCGGCGAACGGCACGTCCGCGGCGGCAGCGCCTTCGATGACGACGGCGATCTCCCCGCGCACTCCCTCGGACGCCCACGCGGCCAATTCGGCAGCCGTGCCACGGCGCACCTCTTCGTGCAGCTTCGTCAGCTCTCGGGCGACCACCACTCGACGGGAGTCGCCCAGTTCCGTCGCAACATCTGCGAGCGAGGCGGCGAGGCGCTGCGGTGACTCGAAGAACACCATGGTGCGGGTCTCCCGGGCGAGCCGGCGAAGGGTCGAGCGCCGCTCCCCCTGCTTGCGCGGAAGAAAGCCCTCGAAACTGAACCGATCCGTCGGCAATCCGGAGACGGCGAGAGCCGTGATGACAGCGCTCGGTCCGGGAATCGCGGTGACCGTGACGCCCGCGGCAGCGGCGGCCGCCACCAGCCCGTATCCCGGATCGCTCACGGTCGGCATTCCCGCATCGGAGAGCACGAGCAGATCCGTGGTGCGCGCCAGAGCGACGAGCTCGGCGGCCTTCGCCTTCTCGTTGTGGTCGTGCAGGGCCAGCAGCCGAGGCCGATTCGTGATGCCCAGCGCGGACAGCAGACGGATGGTGGTGCGGGTGTCCTCCGCGGCGATCACCTCGGCGTTCTCCAGCGCCTGGACCAGTCGCGTCGAGGCGTCGGAGAGATTGCCGATGGGCGTGGCCGCGAGGATGATCACGGTTCCAGCTTAGGCTGGACGCCGTGAGCGAACCCCGTGACCGCGATGAGCTGCTGCCTGCGGCCGCCGAGAGTGCCGCGCCCGTGACCCCGGACACCGATTCGGCCGCGACGGATGACGCGAAGAACACCGGCCAGACGGCTCTCCTCGCCGATGACGAACGACCGGCGGCCGCTCCCGGCGAGCGCCCCGAGTACGCCCCGCGCGGACTCCGCCAGGTGTTCTCCGGATGGTGGGCGCGCCGTGCCGATACCCCGGTTCTGCGCGACATCCCCGATCGCTGGCACGGCGCCGTGGAGTGGGTGGTGCCGGGACTCTTGATGCTGGTCGCGGCCCTCATCCGTTTCACGGGGCTGGAGAACCCGCACCAGCTGGTGTTCGACGAGACGTACTACGTCAAAGACGCGTGGTCGCTCTCCCACCTCGGCTACGAGGCGAACTGGCCCGAGGGCGCGAACGAGAAGTTCGCGGCCGGCGAGACCGACATCTTCGAGACCAGCGGCGCTCGTGTGGTCCACCCGCCCCTCGGCAAGTGGCTGATCGCCGCCGGGATGTGGATGTTCGGTGGCGGCTCCAGCTTCGGCTGGCGCTTCTCCACCGCCCTGTTCGGCGTGCTCACGGTGCTCGTCGTCTACCTGATCATGCGCCGGATGACCCGCTCGGTGGCGTGGGCGGCGATCGCGGCCGGCTTCGTCGCCATCGACGGTATCGCGATCGTGATGAGCCGCGTGTCTCTCCTGGACGGCATCCTCACCTTCTTCGTGCTGTTGGGCGTGTACTTCGTGCTGCTGGATCATCGCCCCACGATGGCGCGCATCGCTCGGTCGACGGATTCCTTCACCGGCCCCACGATGTGGAATCGACCCTGGCTGATCGCCGCCGGTATCGCCTTCGGCGCCGCCGGAGCGGTCAAGTGGAGCGGCTTCTACGCGCTCGCCGGCTTCGGCATCTACCTCGTGGTGGCCGATGCGTTCGCGCGTCGCCGTGCCGGGGTGAAGATGTGGGGCTCCGCGGCGATCGGTCGGCAGGCCCCCGCGACGTTCGTGCTGCTCGTGCCGGTCGCGTTCGTCGTGTACCTTGCGTCGTGGACCGGCTGGCTGACCACCACGGGCGGCTACATGCGCGACTCGGACCCGAACCCGTTTGTGGCGCTGTTCAAGTACCACATGGACTCGTACTCCTTCCATGTGGGGCTGAGCACGCCGCACAGCTACATGAGCCCCGCATGGCAGTGGCCGTTCCTCGTGCGCCCCACGTCGATGTTCTGGGATTCCACCAGTTGCGATCCGGACAAGACCAACCCGTGTGCCGCGGCCATCACCGCCATCCCGAACCCGGCACTCTGGTGGATCGGTGTGATCGCGATCCTCGTGCTCCTCTACGGTCTGATCCGCTTCCGCGACTGGCGCTACGCCATCGTGATGGTCGGCTTCGCCACCTCGTACCTGCCCTGGCTCGCCGTTCCCGAGCGCACGATCTTCCAGTTCTACACGGTGATCATGGAGCCGTTCATGATGATGGCGATCGCGCTGGTGCTGCAGCGGCTGAGCGAATCCGGGCCGCCAGATGAACGTCGTGCCTGGCGCATCGTCACGGGTGTGATCATCGCGCTGGCGGTGGCACTGTCGGTGTTCTTCCTGCCGCTGTGGACCGGGATGGCGACGTCGCGCGACTACTGGCAGCTGCACATGTGGCTGCCCACCTGGATCTGATCAGGCCAGATCAGCGGGATCGGTGATGGGGAGTCGGCAGACGAACTCCTCGCACACGTAGGCCGCGGGGCCGCTGCGTCCCGCGAACAGCGAGAATCCCGCTGCGGCGAAGGACTCCGCCTGCTCCGGGGTCACGCACACGACGAGATCCGCTCGCAGCTCGCGCGCCCGTCGGCTGAGCGGCCCGGCGTCGGGTTCGACGACGACGACCTGCCGCGAAGGACGGGAGAGATCGGCGGCGATTCGCAGCAGCGCTCCGTGCGCGAGAGGTGCGGAAGCAGCGGCAACGAGATGCGGGCGCACCAGATCCTCCGCCGCGGCTCGGTGCTCCTCTCCCGCGCCGAGAATCCAGGCGAGGAGGTGGGCATCGGCGAGCGCGGCAAGCGTGGAGGGCTCGTCACCGTCGGAGACATCGCCCGGCGTGGGGATGCCGAGCGCTCCCAGCACCGGATCACCCGACAGCGTCGGCGCTTCCGCCAGCAGCTCCCGCGCACGGACCGCCCAGTGGCTTTCCCCCGTCGCGATCGCGAGCCGGAACAGGCCCCCGGCGAGCTGGGCGAGATCGGCGACGCCGGCAGCCGCACGGCCGCGGACCTCGTTGACCGAGGCGCGCACCCAGACGCCATCGGCGCCGTTGGTCTCGAGCACGGCCAGGGCCGCGCGTTCCGCGGCCGAGATGAGTTCGGGATCGTCGAGGCGCGCGCCCGCGTCGGAGAGGGCGCCGATGGCCAGGCCGTTCCAGCCGGTGATGACCTTGCCGTCGATCGCGGGCCGTTCCAGATCCGCGCGCTTCGCCGCCGCACACGTGTAGTAGCCGCCGGCCGACGGCTCGCCGTCGACGAGGGATTCGGCGTCCTGAGCCGCACCGAATCCCCCAGCGGGCTGCTGCAGCACGTCCAGCAGGAAGCGGCCGAGGTGCGCCGCGAGCCCTGCATGCCGTGCGGCCGTCGCCACCTGCAGCAGCTGCGCGTTGTCGGTGAGCATGCGCTCGTAGTGCGGTTCGGTCCAATCGCGACGGGTGGCATAGCGGAAGACGCCACCATCGACCGGGTCGAACAGTGGCGAGCGCTCGATCGCGTTCAGCGCCCGGTGCAGACTCTCCGCTGCGGCGACCGGCAGACCCGGGGACTGCAGGAAACGCAGTGCCGTCGGCAGCGGGAATTTGGCACCGGTACCGAAGCCGCCGTACGTCTCGTCTTCGCCAGCGCGAAGGCGATTCAGCGCGGTGCGCAGGGCCTCCGCCGTCTCCGCGTGCTCGCCGGCGGTGGGGATCGCGGCGGCCGCGAGCGCGGTGCGGATCGAGCGACCGACCGACTCGGCCTGGTCGCGCCGCTGCGTCCACGCTTCGGTGACCGCGCCCAGCACGGTGCGAAAGTCGGGGCGTCCCGCGACGGGGATCGGGGGCCAGTACGTGCCGGCATAGAGCGGAAGGCCGTCGGGGGTGACGAACACGTTGAGCGGCCAGCCCAGATCACGGGTGAACGCGGCGGCCGCTGCGAGGAAGGCCGCGTCGACCTCCGGATGCTCCTCGCGGTCGACCTTCACCGCCACGAAACCCGCGTTGAGGATCGTCGCCGTCTCCGGATCCGCGAACGACTCCCGCGCCATCACATGACACCAGTGGCAGGTGGAGTAGCCGATCGAGACGAGCACGGGGACGTCCCGGTCTCGCGCGTGCGCGAATGCCGCCTCGCCCCACGGGAACCACTCGACCGGGTGGTCGGCGTGGGTGCGCAGGTAGGGGCTGATCGCGTCGGCGAGCCGGGACGCCACGGGCGTCAGTTGACGTCGTCGGGGTGCGAGGCCACGCGGCCGGCCGCTCCCTCATCCAGTGCGGTGATGGCCGCGACTTCGGCGTCGCTCAGCGTGAAGTCGAACACGTCGAGGTTCTCGCGGAGGCGCTCGGTGCGCACCGACTTGGGGAACACGATGCGCCCCTCCTGCAGGTGCCAGCGCAGCACCACCTGGGCTGCGGACTTGCCGTGCGCTGTCGCGGCATCGCCGATCGCGGCGAAGTCCTGCAGGTCGTACTTGCCCTGGCCCAGCGGACCCCAGGCCTCGATCTTCACGTCGTGCTGCACGGCCCACTCGGCGATCCCGCGCTGCTGGTACCGCGGGTGCAGCTCGATCTGGTTGACGGCCGGGACCACGCCGACTTCGGCGACCGAGCGCTCCAGGTGCGCAACGAGAAAGTTGGAGACACCGGCGCTGCGTGTGAGGCCGGCATCGCGGATCTCGACGACCTTCTGCCAGGCGTGCACGTAGTTGTCCTTCGCGGGCGTCGGCCAGTGCACCAGGTACAGGTCGACGAAGTCCAGCCGGAGCTTGGTGAGACTCTCCTCGATGGCCCGGTTCGGCTCATCACCGTCGTGGCGGTCGTTCCACAGCTTCGTGGTGACGTACAGCTCGTCGCGCGCAATGCCGGACGCGGCGATCGCGGCACCCACGCCCTCCTCGTTGCCGTAGATGGCCGCCGTGTCGATGTGGCGGTAGCCGATCTCCAGCGCCTCGCTCACCGCCCGCTCTGTGTCAGCCGGCGGCACCTTGAAGACGCCGTAGCCGAGCTGGGGAATCGTGTTGCCGTCATTGAGGGTGAGGGTGGGAATGCTCATCGTCCTATGCAACCACCGTTTCCGCTCTGACGTACCGGCTTCGTCGCATCCGGTCATGCTCCGAGTGTCGAGTCAGGGATGGGTCTGGATCTCGATGTTCATGCGGGCCGCAGCGAGCGCGTCGGGCGCCGCGCCCTTCTCACGCGCGCATCTCCTCGTTTCGCGCCCGCGCGGCGGATACCGCGCGTGCGTGAGAGACTGGAGGGCTATGTCTGCGCCCGTCATCGTGTATCCCCCGGAGCTGCCGGTCAGTGCGGCGCGCGACGAGATCGCGAGCGCGATCCGCGACCACCAGGTGGTCATCGTCGCCGGTGCCACGGGGTCCGGAAAGACCACCCAGCTGCCGAAGATCGCCTACGAGCTGGGCCAGCGCCGCATCGCGCACACGCAGCCACGACGCCTCGCCGCGCGGACCATCGCCGAGCGCATCGCCGAGGAGATGCAGGTGCAGCTGGGCACGGTGGTCGGCTACAAGGTGCGATTCACGGATCAGGTGTCGGACGACACCGCGATCGCCCTGATGACCGACGGCATCCTGCTCAACGAGATCCATCGCGACCGGCTGCTGCGCCGCTACGACACGATCATCCTCGACGAGGCTCACGAGCGCTCCCTCAACATCGACTTCCTCATGGGCTACCTCGTGCGGATCCTCCCGGAGCGGCCCGACCTCAAGGTCATCATCACCTCGGCGACCATCGATCCCGAGAGCTTTGCCAAGCACTTCGGTCGACCCGACTCCCCCGCCCCCGTCATCGAGGTGTCCGGACGCACCTATCCGGTCGAGGTCCGCTATCGCGCTCCGGAGCAGGACGAGGACGACGACGAGAGTGGCGACGACATCGACGCGATCGTCGCGGCGCTGAAGGAGCTCGATCGTGAGGCCCCTGGCGACGTCCTCGTGTTCCTTCCCGGCGAGGCGGAGATCCGTGACGCCGCCGACGCCGTGCGCGGCGCATTCCGCAGCACGACAGCCCCCGTCGAGGTGCTGCCGCTGTTCGGTCGGCTGTCGTCCACCGATCAGCACCGGGTGTTCGAGCCCTCCCGCGTGGCCGGTGTGCGTCGGCGCGTGATCCTCGCCACGAACGTCGCAGAGACCTCCCTCACGGTCCCCGGCATCAAGTACGTCATCGACACCGGTACCGCCCGCATCTCGCGATACTCGACGCGCTCGAAGGTGCAGCGGCTGCCGATCGAGGCGGTATCGCAGGCGTCGGCGCAACAGCGCTCCGGACGCGCGGGCCGCACCAGCGACGGCATCGCGATCCGCCTCTACGCCGAAGACGACTTCGAGCGTCGCCCGGAGTTCACCGATCCGGAAATCCTCCGCACCAACCTCGCCTCGGTCGTGCTGCAGATGCTGTCGCTCGGCTTCGGCGACATCGCCGCGTTCCCCTTCCTCACCCCGCCCGATTCGCGCAACATCAAGGCCGCGATCGACCTGCTGACCGAGCTGGGTGCGGTGCGCGAGGGTCGCGACGGGCCGGAGCTCACGCGTATCGGTCGTGATCTGTCGCGTCTGCCGATCGAGCCGCGCTTCGCCCGCATGCTGCTGGAGGGGGCGCGTACCGGCGTGCTCGACGACCTGCTCGCCATCGTCGGCGGACTGTCCATCCAGGACGTCCGCGAGCGCCCGGAGGAGAAGCGGGAGCAGGCCGATGCGAAGCACGCACGCTTCACCGACCCGACCAGCGACTTCCTCACGCTGCTGAACCTCTGGAACCACCTCAACGAACAGCGCGATGCGCTGGGGTCGTCGGCGTTTCGCCGCCTCTGCCGCGACGAGTTCCTCAACTACGTCCGCGTGCGCGAGTGGTTCGACGTGCATCGTCAGCTCAGCAGTCTCACCCGTGACGTGGCACGCCGCGAGCGCGATCGTCCCGCCGAACGTGGAGCGTCCGGCCGGGGCGCGCCAAGTCGTCGCGATTCCCGACCCTCCGATGCGGCGCCGCGGGAGGGAAGCCGCATCCCTGGTGCGCAGGCCGACGCGATCCATCAGGCGATCCTGTCCGGTCTCCTGAGCCAGATCGGCGTGCTCGATGAACGATCGACACCGAAGCAGGTCGCGGGCCAACGTCCCGAGAAGGGGCGGAAAATCACCCAGTACCGCGGCGCTCGCGGCATCATGTTCTCGATCTTCCCCGGTTCGGGGCTGCGCAAGCGCTCACCGCAAGCGGTGATGGCGGCGGAGCTTGTGGAGACCTCGCGGCTCTTCGCCCGAACGGTCGCCGCGATCGATCCGGCGTGGGCGGAGGCGCTGGCCGGCGACCTGGCGAATCGCTCCGTGAGCGAGCCGCACTGGTCCAAGCAGTCGGGCGCGGCGATGGCGTATGAGAAGGTCACGCTGTACGGCGTGGAGATCATCCCGCGCCGACGCGTGCAGTTCGCGCGCGTGGATCGTGCGGCCGCGCGCGAGATGTTCGTGCGGCACGCGCTGGTGGAGGGCGAGTGGGATCCGACCCGGCTCCCCCAGAACCTCACGCAGTTCCTGCGGCAGAACCACGAGCTGCGTCGCCGGCTGGAGAAGCAGGAGGAGCGCGAGCGTCGCCGCGACATCCTGGTCGGCGATGAGGCCGTCTTCGACTTCTATCAGGCTCGCGTTTCGGCCGAGGTGTTCGATGTCCGATCCTTCGAGGCGTGGTGGCGCGAGAGCATCGCCCGCACCCCGAAGCTGCTCACCATGCGCGAGGACGATCTGGTCGATCGCGCGCGCCGCTCCGACGCGAACGACTTCCCATCCCGGTGGACGCAGGGCGATCAGACGCTGAATCTCGCCTACCGGTTCGAGCCGGGGGCCGCCGATGACGGTGTCTCCGTCGTGGTCCCACTGCCGCTGCTCGCCGGGCTCCGACCCGACGGCTTCGACTGGCAGGTGCCCGGGATGCGAGACGAGCTGATCACGGCGATGCTCCGCGCGCTTCCCAAGGCGATCCGTCGCAACGTCGTGCCCGCCGCCGACTGGGCCGAGAAGTTCTCAGCCGAGCTGGCCGGCACCGGGCCCGAGGACACCGACGGCCTTCCCGCATCCAGCCTCGCGGCTGCGCTCGCCCGTCGCATCCAGCCCATCGCCAATCAGCCGGTATCCGCCGACGCGTTCGAACTGGAGCGCGTGCCACCGCATCTCACGGTGTCATTCCGTGCCGTGGACGCGCGCGGACGCGCGATCGACTCCGATCGTGACCTCACCGCTCTGCAGTCCCGCCTCGCCGATCGCGCACGCGACTCGGTGGCATCCTCGCTGCAGCGGACGCCGTCGTCCTCCCCCGACCAGGTCGCCGCGGCCCCGCAGCGCACCATCGAGCGCGCCGGCATCACCAACTGGGATTTCGATGATCTGCCCGTCCAGGTGGACACGAAGGTCGCCGGCGGTGTCGTGCGCGGCTACCCGGCGCTGTCCGACGACGGAGATTCCGTGTCGATCCGCGTGCTGACCGACACAGTGGAGGCCGAGCGGATGACCCGCGCCGGCGTTCGCCGATTGGTGCTGCTGCACGTGCCCTCCCCCGTCTCATACGTGCAGGAGCACCTGACGTCGAAGGAGAAGCTGTCACTCGCAGCTTCGCCATACTCCGGTGTCCGTGCGCTCATCGAGGACGCACGAGTCGCGGTCGCGGACGAGGTGATCGCCACCACCGTGGCCGGGGTCGTGCGAACGCGCGCCGATTTCGAACGCGCGCGGGACGCCGTCTCCGCGGCCGTCATCGATCGCACGTTCCAGACGGTGAGCCTGATCTCTCGGATCCTGGATCTGCACCGCGAGGCCGGCAAGCTCCTCAAGGGCACAACCAGCATGGCCCTGCTCGGTGCGCTCGGCGACATCCGGGCACAGCTGGATGCGCTCGTGCGCCCCGGTTTCGTCTCCGCGACCGGACTCACGCGCCTCGCCCACCTGCCGCGATATCTGGAGGCCGCGAAGATCCGCCTCCAGCAGCTCAGCGAGAACGCCGGCCGAGACCGCGCGTGGCTGACGGAGTTCGAACGCGCCCGCGCGCTGTACGAAGAAGCCGGCGGCACCCTCCCGGAGACGCCGGGCATGTCCGCATCCCTCGTCCACGCGCGCTGGCTGCTGGAGGAGCTGCGGGTCTCACTGTTCGCCCAGCGCCTCGGTACCGCCGAGGCAGTGTCGGTGCAGCGGGTGGCTAAGGCCCTGCGCGAGCGCGCCTGAATCGGACGTACCTCACTCGTGCGCGTGCGTCCGCGCGGATAACATCCCGCCCTGACCAGCACCTTCAGAGGATCGGCGTACCGTGGAATGCGGCCATCAGCCGCGAAGGGGAACGTATGAACGTCGACCAGCACTCCAACACGCCGCAACCCGGTGAGCCCGGGGGCGAGACACCGCATCCCACCGCGGCGCTTCCCACCACACCGCTGCGGCGCCGCGACGCACGCGACGCCGCGAAGCGCATCTTCCGCGAGGTGAACACCCCCTACGGCGTGCATCCCGCGTTGATCCCCGGGATCGGAGTCGACGATACCGGTCGCAAGTTCAGCACCAACTGGTGGGTGTTCGTCATCACCGCGGCCTTCACGGCCGGCTTCATCACGTGGGGTCTCGTGGATACCGAGGGCATGGGGCGATTCGCCACCACCGCACTCGATACCGTGTCCACGAACTTCGGCTGGCTGTTCTCGCTGCTCACCCTCGTGGTGTTCGTGTTCATGCTGGTGGTCTCGCTGAGCACGCGCGGTCGGATCCCGCTGGGCGCGGACGGCGAGAAGCCGGAGTTCTCCACCATCTCCTGGATCACCATGCTGTTCGCAGCGGGCATGGGCATCGGTCTGCTGTTCTACGGTCCTTACGAACCACTGGTCTACTTCCTCGATCCGCCGACCGGCTTCCATGTCGACGGCGGCACCCGCGAGGCCATGCTCAGCGCGATGGCGCAGACCATGTTCCACTGGGGCCCGCTGGCGTGGAGCTACTACGCCCTCGTCGGCGGCGCGATCGCCTATGTCGCCTACCGCCGGGCCCGGTCCCCTCTCATCTCCTCGATCTTCGATCCGATCTTCAGCGAGCGCACGAAGGGGCCGATCGGCGCGATCATCGACATGCTGGCGATCATCGTCACGCTGTTCGGAACAGCGGTCTCCCTCGGCATCGGCGCGCTTCAGATCGCGCGCGGCATCGAGATCATCGGCGGCATCGGCCCCGTCGGCAACGGCGTGATCATCGGGATCATCGCCGTGCTGACCTGCGGGTTCATCCTGTCGGCGGTCTCCGGAGTGAAGCGCGGCATCCGCATCCTGTCGAACATCAACATGCTCATGGTGACGGTGCTCGCCGTGTTCGTGTTCGTGGTGGGCCCCGCGCTGTTCCTCCTGAACTTCATCCCCACTGCCGGCGTCGCCTTCCTGACGGACCTGGGCACCATGTTGCAGCGATCGGGGGCCGAGGGGGCCGACACCGCCGAATTCATGAAGACATGGACCACCTACTACTGGGCGTGGTGGGTGTCGTGGACCCCCTTCGTCGGCATGTTCATCGCGAAGATCTCGCGCGGACGCACCATCCGCCAGTTCACCCTGGTTGTCATGATCGTGCCGTCCCTGGTGTGCCTGATCTGGTTCGGCGTATTCGGCGGCACCGCCATGCGGATGCAGGAATCGGGTCAGGACGTTGCCGGTGCCGGTGACGCCCAGGACATCCTCTTCAACGTGCTGGGCCAGCTGCCGCTGTCCACCGTCACTGCGGTCGTCGCGATGATCGCTGTTGTGATCTTCTTCATCACCAGCGCCGACTCGGCATCGATCGTGATGGGTCAGATGAGCCAGCGCGGAAATCCCACCCCGGCCCGCTGGGTGACGATCACCTGGGGCATCGCGCTCTCGGCGATCGCCACCACGCTACTGCTCGCGGGAGGCAGGGACGCGCTGACCGCGCTGCAGTCCCTCGTCACCGTGTCGGCGCTGCCGTTCGCGATCATCGTGATCGGCATCATGTTCGCGTGGTGGAAGGAGCTGTCGACCGATCCGCTCATCCTGCGCGCCCGTTTCGCAAAGGTGGCCATCGCCCAGGGCGTGCGTCGCGGCATCGAAGAGCACGGCGACGACTTCGTGTTCGAGTCCTGGCCCACGGCGCCCGACGAGGGTGCAGGAGCCTGGCTCGACAGCACCGCACCGGCGCTCACCGAGTGGTACGAGGAGGCGAAGACCGGGGCGATCGATGTGATCCTGCAGCAGGTGGAGGAGGCGGCGGCCGCCGAGGAGACCGCGGCTGCTGCGCTCGCGGAGGCCACGGCGGATGGGGCGGGGGCGACCCCTGCTGCCGTCGGCGATGCGCTCACGGAGGCAGAGGGCGCGCGGGCTTCAAATTCAGACGCCGCGAACCGTGACGCTGTCGATCAAGGCACGGCCGACGGCGCACAGCGTTCGGAGGGCGAAGAACCGCGTCCTCCACAGCACCCCGACACCTGATCTCCGCTTCGCCTACGCTGTCCGAATGCCTGCCGCACGTTCCGTCCGTTCGCCGCGCGCCCGGATCCTCGGTTTCATCCGGCGTCACGGCGGATCGGTGCTCGGGTCGATCACGGCGACCACCTCGGACTCGGTGGTGCTCACCTTCGACGACGGCCCTGACCCTGACCAGACGCCGCGGGTGCTCGACGCACTCGCAGAGCACGATGCCACCGCCACGTTCTTCGTGCTGGTCACCCGGGTGCGGGAGTATCCCGCACTCTTGCGGTCCGTGTCGGCGGCAGGGCACGAGATCGCCCTCCACGGCGGCGATCACCGCGCGCTGACGAGCTTCTCGGGCGCGGAGGCGGCGTCTCGACTCGCGCGGGCCCGGATCGAGCTGGAGTCGGTGACGGGGACAGCGGTGCGGTGGTACCGCCCGCCCTACGGCGCCCAGTCCCCCACCAGCTGGCGTGCGGTGCGTCGGACCGGGCTGGTTCCGGTGCTCTGGTCAGGTACGCTGCACGACTCCGCCGCGGTCGACGCTGCCCGACGCGCGGGAGCCACCGACCGCGCCGCCGCCGCCGGGCGCATCGTGCTGGCCCATGACGGCATCGCCGACGAGCGCGACGGGGTGACCGATCCGCCGGCGCCTGTGGCCGATCGCGCCGCGCTCGCCCGCGACTTCCTGGGTCTGTGTCAGGACCGGAGGCTTCCGGTGCGCTCTCTCCACGACGCGCTTGCGGCCGGTGCCACCCCTGTCCGCACCCTGGAGCTCACCACCCTCCGCTCCGGCTGACGTCCCCCTGCCCTGCTCGCGAGAAACCCAAGCAAGTCCGAGAAACCCCGCGTTGCAGGGTTTCTCGGCCGTGCATGGGTTTCTCGCGGCGTGACACGGGGCGAAGGCGGCGGCCCCGGGAGCGTTTGGCATGCCTAGGCTGAAGGGCATGACTCAGGCGATCCAGTACGAACAGCTCGGCGGCCCCGAAGTCCTCACGCTGCGCGAGGTCGATCTGCCCGCGACAGGACCAGACGAGATCCGGATCCGGGTCGAGGCTGCGGGAGTGAACCCCGTCGATGGCAAGCTGCGCTCCGGACTCCGCGCATCGCCGCCGTTCACCGGTCCGCGAGGCACCGGCCACGACGGGGCGGGCATCGTGACGGAGGTCGGTGCCGACGTCGACGGGTTCCGCGTGGGTGATGCCGTCGCATTCGGCAACGCGCACGGCGCGTACGCAACGGACGTGATCGTCGCCGCCATCGACGCCGCGCCGCGTCCCTCGTCGGTGTCCGCCGCCACAGGGGCCGCGCTCGGCATCCCCGCCGGAACGGCGTATCAGACCATCCGATCCCTCGCCGTCAGCGCGAACGACACCGTGCTGGTGCACGGTGGCTCCGGCTCGGTCGGCCAATTCCTGATCCAGTACGCGCGGTTGGTGGGTGCCACCGTCATCGCCACCTCCAGCGAGCGCCGTGCGGACCTGGTCCGAACGCTCGGTGCCACGCAGGTGGACTATGGCCCCGGACTCATCGAGCGCGTGCGCGCCATCGTCCCGGACGGTGTGAGTGTCGCGATCGACGCGGCCGGGACTGACGAGGCGAACGAGGCGTCTGTCGCGTTGGTCCACGACCGCTCGCGCGCGGCAACCCTGGTGCGCGGTGCCGATGCCGCAGGCTGGGGCATCCGCGCGTTCCGCGGCGGCGGGCCCTCGCCCCTCACCGCGCAGGAGGAGGCGTGGCGTCGGGAGGCTCTGCCGCTCACGCTGTCGCTGCTCGCCGCCGGAGCGTTCCAGGTGGAGCTGGGCGAGAGCTTCCCGCTGGCCGACGCAGGAAAGGCGCAGGAAGCCGTCGACGCGGGCACCGACGGCAAGGTCGTCGTCGTTCCCTGATCACGCGGTGGAAGATGAAAATCGCACCTCCGGCGGCGTCGGGAGGTGCGATTTTCATCCCGCATCGACGGGCGAGGCTCAGGCGCCGGTGGCGACCGGAAGTCCGGGGGTGTTCGACCAGGCGCTCCACGAGCCGAGGAACACCGACACGGAGCGCCCCGCGACCTCGGCGGCAAGAGCCGCCTGAGCCGCCGTGATTCCCGACCCGCAGTAAGTGGCCACCTTCGCATCGGCCGTGGCTCCCACCGCATCGAACGCTGCAGCGATCTCGGCGGGCGAGCGGAACGTGCCATCCTCACGGAAGTAGGCGACGGAGGGCAGGTTGACAGCGCCCGGAACGTGGCCGGCGATCGGATCGTACGGCTCGACATCGCCGCGGAACCGCTCGGCCGCTCGCACGTCCACCAGCACGCCGTCCCTGGGCCACGCGGCCGCAGTGTCGATGTCGATGCCGGTGGGAAGCTCGCCGAGGGTGATCGTGCCGGGGGTGGGCACGACATCGTCGGTGGCCAACTGCCCGCCCGCCGCGATCCAGGCGGGAAGACCGCCGTCAAGCACGCGAATGTCGACACCGGCGCCGCGCAGGGTCCACCAGGTGCGCCCGGACGCCAGCGTGGAGCCGCCGTCGTAGACCACCACGCGATCGCCGTCATTCAGACCCCACCGACGCGCGGCGCTCTGCAGCGTCTGCTGCGACACCTGCGGGTGACGGCCTTCCGCGGGCGCGCCGTGGGAGGTGAGCTCGTCATCGAGCGGCACGTAGACAGCACCGGGGAGGTGGCCGGCGAGGTAGTCATCACGGCCATCCGGCTTGACCAACTGATAACGCACGTCGAGAAGCCGCGGCGCCTCCCCACTGGCGATTTCGGCGATGAGTTCTGCGGCGGAGACCAATGCGGACATGGCTCCATCCTGCACCCTGCTGAGAGCACTCACGAACACCTCCCCCGCCCCGCCGACGCCCGATAGGCTCGGCTGCATGACTGCTTTGCGATGGGGAATCCTGGCCACGGGCGGTATCGCTCATTCGTTCATGTCGGATCTTCGCGTCGCCGAACGTGACGTCGTCGCCGTCGGGTCGCGGACCCAGGAGAGCGCCGATGCCTTCGCGGCCGAATTCGGCATCCCCCGCGCCTACGGATCGTGGGCGGACCTGGCCGCAGACCCCGATGTCGACATCGTCTACATCGCCACCCCGCACCCGCAGCACGCCGAACCCGCACTGCTCATGATCGAGGCGGGAAAGCACGTCCTCATCGAGAAAGCGTTCACGCTCAACGCCGCCGAGGCCGCACAGATCGGCGATGCAGCGGCAGCGAAGGGGGTGCTGGCGATGGAGGCGATGTGGACCCGCTATCTCCCGCACATGATCCGCATCCGCGAGATCCTCGCCGCGGGCACGCTCGGCGAGGTGCGCAGTCTCACGGCTGATCACACGCAGTCGATCACCGCGGACCCCGCGCACCGGCTGAATGCGCTGGAGCTCGGTGGCGGTGCGCTCCTTGATCTCGGCATCTACCCCATCTCATTCACGTGGGATGTGTTCGGTCGTCCCGACCGCATTCTCGCGGCAGCGCGGAAGATGCCGACCGGGGCCGATGAGGACCTTGCCACGATCTTCACGTATCCGAACGGTGAGATCGCCACCACGTTCAGCTCATCGCGCACGAAGGGGCGAAACACCGCAACGATTCTCGGCACCGACGCGCGCATCGAGATCGCGGGTGTCTGGTACGCGAAGACCTCGTTCCAGGTGATCGCCAACGACGGCACCGTGCTGGAGAGCTACGAGTCCGACTACGACGGTCGCGGCCTCTACTTCGAGGCTCTCGCCGCCGAGCGGCTCGTGGCCGCCGGCGAGTTCGGCGGGGATATCCTCACCATCGATGAGACGGTGGCCATCATGGCGTGTCTCGATGAGATCCGCTCACAGATCGACCTGGTGTATCCGGGCGAGAGCACCGACTGAGAGACTGAATTCATGGCTGACGCTTCCGGCCGCGTTGCGGTGTACCTGGACTTCGACAACATCGTGATGAGCTGGTACGACAGCGTTCACGGACGCAATTCGTATGGACGCGACCGCCAGCGCATCGCGCAGGATTCGAGCGACCCGGAGATCGTGGCGCGACTCACCGAGGCGCGCGTCGACATCGGCTCAGTCATCGACTTCGCGGCGAGCTTCGGAACCCTCGTGTTGACCCGTGCCTACGCCGACTGGTCCTCGCCCGTGAACGCGGAATACCGCGACCAGCTCGTCGCCCGCGCGGTGGATCTGGTCCAGCTGTTCCCGGCCGCCGCCTACGCCAAGAACGGCGCCGACATCCGTCTGGCGGTCGACACGGTCGAGGACATGTTCCGCCTGCCCGACCTCACGCACGTGGTGATCGTGGCGGGCGATTCCGACTACGTTCCGCTCGCGCAGCGCTGCAAACGACTCGGTCGATACGTGGTGGGAATCGGCGTCGCCGGCTCCACCGCCAAGTCGCTCGCGGCCGCATGCGACGACTTCGCCACCTACGACTCGCTTCCCGGCGTGCTTCCCGACGAACCCGTCGCCCCGGCAGAGCAGACGGCCAAGCGCCCCACACGACGGGCCAAGAAGGACGATCCGGAGGTGCTGGCCACACAGCTGCTGGAGCGCGCTCTGCGCACAGGACACGAGAAGGACGACGCGGACTGGCTGCACTCCTCCGCCGTCAAGCAGCACATGAAGCGCATGGATCCCTCCTTCAACGAGAAGGCGCTCGGATACTCGTCGTTCTCGGAGTTCGTGAAGGCCCGCGGCACGGTGGCAGAGCTCGAGGAGACCGGTCACGAACGGCTCGTGCGATTGAAGCCCCGATCAGGCAAGGGCTGAGTGGCCGATTCCCCCGAGGCTGAATACGGTCTCACCGAAGCACAGCTGCGCGAGCTGCTGCGCGCCGACCGCCTGGCGTACGCGGAGGACCCGCTCACGCTGATCGCCTCCGGGTGGGACAACGACATCTGGCGACTCGGTGACCGCCGCGCCGCGCGGGTTCCGCGCCGCGGGCTGGCAGATCAGCTCCTGCGCAACGAGCAGCGGGCGCTGCCCGCCATCGCGCAGCGGCTCGCGCCGAGCGGCGTCACGGTGCCTGCTCCGCTGCACATCGGCGCTGAATCGGAGCTGTTCCCGCACCCGTGGTCGGTCGTCCCGTGGGTCAGCGGAGTCGCCGCCGGGGACCGCCCTCGCCGGGAACGCTCGGTCTGGGCGGCGGATCTCGCGCACGCTCTTCGGCTGCTGCACATTTCGTGCGGGTCGGATGCGCCGATCAATCCGTACCGCGGCGTGCCGCTTGCGGAGCGCGCCGAGACTGACGCTGCCCGTTTCGCAGCCATCGAAGCACCCGTTGCCGCTCGAGTCGCGTGGGAGCAGGCGGTAGCGGCACCCGCGCACGCCGGACCGCCGGTGTGGATCCACGGCGATCTGCACCCGGGAAACCTCGTCATCGATGGGCCTCGACTGGCGGCCATCGTGGACTTCGGCGACGTAGCCGGGGGCGACCCGGCCTACGATCTCGCGGCGGCGTGGCTGCTGTTCGACTCCCGCGGTCGGCAGCTGTTCATCGAGCGCACGGCGATCCCCGACGACGCGCTCTGGATGCGGGCCCGAGGATGGGCCGCTGCCGTCGGTGCGATTCTGCTGGCACAGAGCGATGATCGTCCCGACTACGCGGCGCTCGGCACCGAGATCCTGACGGAAGTCGCCGCTGACTCCTGAATCGCCCGTGACCGCGCCCATAGACTGGGCAGATGGGCTGGTTCGGACGCAAGAAGGATCTGGAGACTCCCGAGGAGATGCTGGCGCGATTCCACGCCGAATCTCCCACCCCGTCTTCCACCGCCGCAACACCCGTGGCGGCGTCCGCCGGGGGGATGCTGAGCGTGGAGGATGTGTTTCAGATCACCGGTCGCGGCACCGTTGCCACCGGGATCGTCCAATTCGCCCGGCTGTCCGTCGGGGATCGCATCACGATTCAGCGCGCAGCCGGCGGTTCGCAACCCGCCACGGTGAAGGCGCTGGAGACCCTCGGACACCGAGCCGCTATCGCAGAGCCGGGCACCCGCGTCGGCGTGCTGTTCCTCGAACGCGTCACGGTGGCTGCCGGCGACGCCATCACCTTCTGATCGGAGCGCCATGACCGTTCCCCGCATCCTCACCGATGACACCACTCTGGATGTCGATCGCAGCGACACCGACTACGAGGCGTGGCTCACGGAGGCCATCCGTGCCGTCGATGCGGACGCTGTACGCAGCGCCGACACCCACCTGCTGAAGTTCCCGCTGCCGATCGGCTGGGGCATCGACCTGTATCTCAAGGATGAGTCCACCCACCCCACCGGGAGTCTGAAGCACCGACTCGCGCGCTCGCTGTTCCTGTACGGGCTCGTGAACGGCTGGATCCGGCCGGGTCTTCCCGTGATCGAGGCGTCGAGCGGTTCGACGGCGGTGTCGGAGGCCTATTTCGCGCGACTGATCGGCGTGCCGTTCATCGCGGTCGTTCCGCGCACGACGAGCGCCGAGAAGACACGGCTGATCGAGTTCGCCGGCGGTCGCATCCACTACGTGGACGAGCCAGGAGCGGTGTACGCGGAGTCGGCTCGGCTGGCCGCCGAGACCGGCGGTCACTTCATGGACCAGTTCACCTACGCGGAGCGGGCTACCGACTGGCGTGGCAACAACAACGTGGCGGACTCGATCTTCCGCCAGATGAAGGCCGAGCGTCATCCGATCCCGGCCTGGGTGGTGACGACGGCGGGGACTGGCGGCACGTCGGCCACGATCGGCCGCTATGTCCGCTACCCCCGCCGTGGCACGCGCGTGTGCGTGGCCGACCCGGAGAACTCCTGCTTCTTCGAGGGCTGGCGCACCGATGACCCCGCGGTGCACTGTGCTACCCCGTCACGCATCGAGGGAATCGGTCGCGGCCGCATGGAGCCCAGCTTCCAGCCCGGCGTGATCGATCGGATGATGAAGGTGCCCGATGCGGCATCGATAGCCGCGATCCACGAGCTGCAGCAGCGCACCGGATGGCAGGCGGGCGGCTCGACCGGCACCGGGCTGTGGGCGGCATTGCGGATCGTGGCTCAGATGCGCGCCGCCGGCGAACGCGGCAGCGTCCTCACTCTGCTGTGCGACGGCGGCGAACGCTACGCTGACCGCTACTACTCCCCCGACTGGCTGAGCGAGCAGAACATCGACCCGGCTCCCTACCGCGCAATGATCCAGGAGCTGCTGGACTGCTGAGCCTATCCGCCTGTCCGAGCGATCCGGTCAGGACGGCGAACCCGACGGCGGCGCTGGCGTGGACGCCGCCTCGTGACGGCCTACGCCGCGCAAGAGGCAGATCGCCACGGCCACGACCACGGCAAGTGCGTAGGCAAGCAGCTGAAGCGGCTCCCGCAGCGTGGGGAGAACCAGCATGATCAGCAGGGCGAGCGCCGCACAGACGACGCCCACCAATGCAGCGGAGACGACGCCCGCCCAGACCGGGGAGGTGCGAACCCACCGATTCCCGAGGACAAGACACCCCCAGACCGCGAGCGTGATGAGCACGCAGATCGGGACGGCCACGACCGCGCCGAGCAACGGAAAGAGCACGAACGAGAGGAGGGTGCCGTACCGGGACTCCGTCGTGATCGCGGGGGCGACTTCGACGAGATAAACCACGACGACACTGCCCAGGAATGCCAGGAAGAGCGACCACGCGGTCGCCCCGGGCGAAGATCTTCTCGTCATGTCCATGTGAGTGGGCGTGCTAGCAGGCCCGCCGTGACACGAAGGGCGCTCAGGACCCGGCGCTGTAAAGATCGAACCCCGGGGCGAAGCGGACGGTCTTCTCCCCGGCACGGATCGGGAACGGGAGCCGATTCGACAGCGGCGGCAAGGGGCAGTTGAACCACATCGAGAATCCGCACGGCGGGATGACCGAGCGGTTGAAGTCGACCTCGACGGGCAGGCTCTCGCCCGGGCGCAGGTCACGCCACTGCGGTGGCAGGTCGACCCAGAGGAACCGACCGGTGCCGTAGGTATCGGTGCCGTTCGTCGTGTCGGCGAAGACCAGCTGCACCGAATCATCGTCGCCGGCATCGAAGGGCGCGAGTCGGTACTCGACGCCCTCGTGGGTGAAGACGACGTCGCCGGAGGCACCGTGCTGGCGCAGGCGTCCACCATCGGCGATGTGCTCGAACGACACCACGCGCTCCTCGGCCACCAGCTCGAAACGACCTTTCAGCACCCAGGACTCGTCGTAGTCGTACGCGTCGATGCCCTCGAAGGCCGAGCGCGTGGGTGCCTCGTCGTCCCAGACCCGGTAGCCGCGCTGCAGCCCGCCGTGGTCGAGGTCCTCGCGCTCCAGCGTCGTGAGCCGCACGGTGTCGGCCGCTGCGCGCTCCGTCGGGATCTCGGTCACGCCGGGCGCCAGCCAGGTAGTCTCCACGAGCGCCAGCGGACCGGTCGGTCCCGTCACAGAGGCGCTGCGCTGCCGGCGGAACTGGGCGTACTCGTCGCTCTGAATGCTCACTCATTCAGTCTTCCATCCCCGGGGCCACCGGGGCTCGATACCCGTAACGCAACGAAGGACCGGACGGGTGTCCGGTCCTTCGTTGCATCTCTCAGACCAACGCCTCCTGCGGGACGAGCACACGCAGCTCGTCGCCGACGACGTCCACGACGACCGTGTCTCCGGCGCTCAGCGCACTGCCCACCAGCAGATCGGCGATCTGATCGTCGATCTCGCGCTGGATCAGGCGACGGAGCGGGCGAGCGCCGTACTCCACCTGGTGTCCGTTGCGCGCGATCCACGCGGTCGCGGCCTCCGTCACCTCCAGGGCGATGCCCTGGCCCTCCAGCCGATCGCGGGTCTCGCGCATCAGCAGACCGACGATCTGCTGCAGCTGCTCGGGGTCGAGCTTGCGGAACAGCACGATCTCGTCGATCCGGTTGAGGAACTCCGGCCGCATCTGCTCGCGGAGCCGCCCCATGATGCGCTCGCGCAGCTCGTTCTGTGAGCCGAATCCGGTCTCACCGCCGCCATCCGCGAGGAAGCCGATCGCCCCGCCACGACTGGCGAGCAGTTCGCCACCGATGTTGCTGGTCATCACCACGACGGTGTTGCGGAAGTCGACGGTGCGACCCTGGCCATCCGTCAGGCGTCCGTCATCCAGCACCTGCAGCAGCAGGTTGAAGATGTCCGGGTGCGCCTTCTCGATCTCGTCGAACAGCACGATCGAGTACGGATTGCGCCGCACGCGCTCGGTGAGCTGACCGGCGTCGTCGAAGCCGACGTATCCCGGAGGGGCACCGATCAGCCGCGACACGGTGTGACGCTCGCCGAACTCGCTCATATCGAAGCGGATCACGGCGTCGTCGTCATCGAACAGGCTCGCCGCAAGCGCCTTGGCCAGCTCGGTCTTGCCGACGCCCGTGGGACCCAGGAACAGGAACGAGCCGACCGGACGGCGCGGATCGCTCATGCCGGTGCGGTTGCGCCGCACGGCGCGGGCAACCGCGGAGACCGCATCATCTTGACCGATCACGCGGCGGTGCAGCTCCGTCTCGAGCTCCGCCATGCGCTCCCGCTCGGTCTCCGTCAGGCGCGACGCCGGGATTCCGGTGGCGCGAGAGATGACCGCGGCGATCTCGGCTTCACCGATCACCGGCAGCACACCGGCTCGGGTAGCGGTTGAGAGCTGGCCCTCCACCTCTGCGATGCTGTCGCGGAGGGCGCTGGCCTCCTCGTAGCGCTCCGCCATGACGGCGGCGTTCTTCGCCGCCTCCAGCTCACCCAGCCGCGTGCGCAGCGCCGCGGTGTCTACGACGGCGCCGGAACGCAGTCGCACTCGGGCGCCGGCCTGATCGATCAGGTCGATCGCCTTGTCCGGCAGCACACGATCGCTGAGGTACCGGTCGCTCAGCTCGACGGCGGCGCGCAGCGCGTCGTCGGTGTAGGTGACGTGGTGGTGGTCCTGGTACGCGTCGCGGAGGCCGTGCAGGATGGCGATGGCGTCCTCGATGCTCGGCTCGCCCACACGCACCGGCTGGAACCGGCGCTCCAGCGCGGGGTCCTTCTCGATGGTGCGGTACTCGGCCAGCGTCGTGGCGCCGACGAGGTGCAGTTCGCCACGAGCGAGTCGCGGCTTCAGGATGTTGCCGGCGTCCATCGCACCCTCGCCGCCAGCGCCCGCCCCGACCACCGTGTGGATCTCGTCGATGAACACGATGAGGTCGTCCTTGCGCTCCGCGATCTCCTCGAGCGTCTTGGTCAGGCGCTCCTCGAAGTCGCCGCGGTAACGCGTGCCGGCCAGCATGGCCGGCAGGTCCAGCATGATCACGGAGCGGCCCCGCAGCTGCACCGGAACGGTGTCGGCGACGATCGCCTGCGCCAGCCCCTCGACGACGGCCGTCTTTCCGACGCCTGCCTCGCCCACCAGGACCGGGTTGTTCTTGGTGCGGCGGCTGAGGATCTCGATGGTCTGCTCGATCTCGTCCTCGCGGCCGATCACGACGTCCAGCTCACCCGCGCGAGCGCGTGCGGTGAGGTCGGTGCCGTAGGTGTCCAGCATGCTCTGCTGCGCCGCGGCCCCCTCGGCAGTGGACGGTGTCTCCGAAGCCGCGGCCACGGATTCGCGGACGCCTTGCACGAGCGCGTCGGCAGTCACTCCGTGCTCGGCGAGCACGGCGCCCGAGGGCGTATCCTGCGCCAAGACGAGCGCGAAGAAGAGGTGCTCCGGATCGATGTAGGTGGAACCGGACGAGCGCGCCACTTGCAGCGCGTGAAACAGCGTGCGACGAACGGACGGCGTGATCACCGCGCCATCGGCGCTGATCGACTCCGCCGCGGAGGGCAGACGGGACTCGACCGCGCGCACCAGCGCGGCGACATCCGTGCCGATCCGACGCAGCGCATCGTGAGCGGGAGTTGTGTCCAACAGCACGCGCAGGATGTGCAGCGCGTCGAGTTCGCTCTGCCCCCGGCCCAGCGCGTAGCGTCCGGCGCTCTGCAGAAGCTCCTGGGTGCCGGCGCTCAGGAAGCGCGCGAGGTCAATCGATCGCGCGGCACGCGCGCGCTCGCCCTCCAGGTAGCGGGCGAGGAAATCGTCGAACGAGTTGCCGCCGTCGGCGGCGCGGTCATCAGGCACGATACCTCCAGGTTGAAACTTGAGTTGCCTTCACTCAAGTTTCAACACAAAGGAGGTTCAGCTATTCCCGACT
Organism: Microbacterium sp. ZW T5_56; assembly: GCF_044987425.1. Lineage (NCBI taxonomy): Bacteria > Bacillati > Actinomycetota > Actinomycetes > Micrococcales > Microbacteriaceae > Microbacterium > Microbacterium sp. ZW T5_56. The sequence goes on from NZ_JBJDRI010000008.1 coordinate 73,441, forward strand.
TCCGCCACGATCACCTGATAACCCGCTGAGCGCAGCGCCTCGACCTGTTCCGCACTGACCGCATCGTCCGTGATCACGGTGTCGAACAACTCCGCTCCCCCGATCGCCGCGAACGATCGCGTGCCGATCTTCGAGGAATCGACCACCAGGACCGCCCGCTCGGCCCGCTCCGCCATCAGGCGGTTGACCGCGGCTTCCCGCTCGTCGCTCGCCGAGGCGCCGACCGCCGCATCGAGGCCATTGGCACCGATGAAGGCGATGTCGAGATTCATCGCCCCGAGCACAGAGTCGGCGTAGCTTCCGACCACCTCGTACGAGCGCGCGTGCAGTACCCCGCCGGTGATGACGGTCTTGATCTGATCCCGCGCGGCGAGGTGCATCGCGATGTTGATCGCGTTGGTCACCACGGTCAGCCCGGGCTCCGGCGACGGATCCTGCAGATCCGCGCGAGACATCAGTGCGTCGGCGATCGCGGTGGTGGTCGTTCCCCCGCAGAGGCCGATGACTGCGCCGCGCGGCGTGAGCTCGGACGCCCGCGCTGCAATCGCGGCCTTGCTGTCGACGTGTCGCTGATTCTTGTAGCGGAGCGGAAGGTCGTAGGCCACGGAGTGCGCGACCGCACCGCCGCGCGTGCGATTCAGCAGCTGCTGCTCGGCAAGCGCGTCGAGGTCGCGCCGCGCGGTCGCGGGCGACACCTCCAGTCGCTCGACGATGTCCTCCACCTCGATCCGACCGGTCTCGCCGAGCAGATCGAGGATGGCGGAGAGCCGCTGATCGCGATTCACGAAGACTGCCCGGCGAACAGGCGGAGCAGTCGCTCGGCTTCGGCGGACAGCGCGGCCCGACCCGCGGCGACGTACTTGCGCGAGTCGACCACGGCGGGGTTCTCCGCGAGGTAGGCGCGAACCGCCCCCGTGAAGGACGCGTTCAGGTGGGTCGAGACGTTCACCTTCACCAGTCCGGCGCGGATGCCCGCGACGATGATCTCGTCTGCGACCCCCGACGAGCCGTGCAGCACCAGCGGCACGGGAACGGCGGCGGCTAGACGTTCGATGAGCTGGAGATCCAGCGAAGCGGTGCGCTCGGTCATCGCGTGGGAGGACCCGACCGCCACGGCCAGGGAGTCGACGCCGGTGTCGGCGACGAACTGCGCGGCTTCGCCGGGATCGGTGCGCACACCGGGAGCATGAGCGCCGTCCTTGCCGCCGATCTCCCCCAGTTCCGCCTCGACAGATACCCGTGCGGCGTGTGCTGCGGCAACCACGCGACGAGTTGCCTCGACGTTCTCCGCGAACGGGAGCTTCGCCCCGTCGTACATCACCGACGTGAAGCCGAGATCGATCGCGGCGAGCGCGAGTCCCTCACTTTCGGCGTGGTCCAGGTGCACAGCCACCGGAACGGCAGCGGCGTGCGCAAGGGCCAGGCTGGCCCGAGCAACCGGCTCCAGCGAGCCATGGAACGAGACGCAGTTCTCCGAGATCTGGAGGATCACCGGCAGCCCGCTGCGTTCCGCGGCCGCGACCAGCGCTTCCGCCGTCTCGAGATGCAGCACATTGAACGCGCCGACGGCGGCGCGCTCCGCCGCCGCAGCGGCGAGCAGGTCTGCGGTTCGGGCGAGGGTCATGAGGCTCCTTCGACGGGTGACGCTGCGGACACCGGGCTGATGATGACGTCGGCCGTGCGGCGGGCGATGTCGGGATCCAGCTCGCCAGCCTGCGGTGCAGCGACTGCGGCGGCACCCCAGGCTGCGGCTCGGCGGGCGAGCACGTCCAGGGCATCGGGGGCGGCGAGGTCGGGATCGTCGGCGAGCGAAACGGCGATCGCGGCCGATACGGCATCGCCCGCTCCGGTGGCGTTTCCCCACACGATCTCGGGGAAGCGGGCGCGCACGGCACGACCGTCGCGATGGACGAGCAGCATCCCCTCTTCGGCTTGCGAGACGAGCACCAGCACGGGTCCGCGACGCAGCAGGTCCCGCGCTCCCAGGATCACGTCGGTGGCCCCGGTGGCTTCGGCGAGTTCGTGGTGGTTGGGCTTCAGCGCCGTGGCTCCGGCTTCGGCCGCGTCGATCAGAGCGGCGCCGCTCGTGTCGACGAGGACCGGGACTCCCAGAGCTCGGATCTCCGCAATGGCGGTGGTGAGGACCACCGGATCCGCACCGCGCGGCTGGCTGCCGCTGATGACCACCGCGGATGCCTGTGCGGCGGCCGACAGCACAGCACTCCACAGCTCGGCCGTCTCCGTCATCGTGGGTGCCGTGCCGTACTCGTTCAGCACCGTCGCCGATGCCGCGGTATCGTCCACGAGCGTGAGGCTGCGCCGGGTATCGGCGACCACCGGGATCAGTCGATGCGGCACGCCGGATGCGTCCAGCTCGGCTCGCAGCTCGGCACCGATTGCACCACCGGCTGTCGTGAGCGCGGTCACGCGTTCACCCTGCTGATGCAGGACGCGGGCGACGTTGAGCCCCTTCCCCCCGGCACGCGACAGCGCGGCTTCCACCCGGTGCGAGTGTCCCGGCTCCAGCCGGTCGACGCGCCAGGTCATGTCCAGCGCCGGATTCGGTGTCACGGTGACGATCACGAGAGCACTTCCCGGGCGCGCAGTGCTGATCCGAGCAGCCCGGCGTCTTCACCGATCGCAGCCGGAATCAGTCGCGGCCGACGATGAAAGGACAGCAGGGCGTCCACCCGCTGCGCGAGCGGCTCGAACAGCAGCGGACCGGCCTGTGCGAGTCCGCCGCCGATCACGATCGCCTCGGGAGCGAGAACACCGACCAGCCGAGCGATCTGCTGAGCGAGGGCATCGAGAGCTTCGTTCCAGACCGCGTCGGCGAGGGCGTCACCCGCACGCGCCGCAGCGAGCACATCGCGGGCTCCCGGGAGCGATGTTCCGCTGCGCGCGGCAAAACGACGCACGATCGCGCCCGCGGAGGCCACGGTCTCCAGGCAGCCGACGGCACCGCACGGGCAGGGGTCGCCGTTCGGGTCCGCGAGGGTGTGGCCGAGTTCCCCGGCGTAGCCGCCCGAGACGAGAATGCGTCCGTCAGTGACGATCGTGCCGGCAATTCCGGTGCCGATGGGAATGATCACGAGATCGCGAAGTCCACGGGCAGCGCCCAGTTCGAGCTCGGCGCGCGCGGCAGCGCGGACGTCGTGGCCGAAGCCGATCGGCAGATCGATCGCGTCCTGCAGCATCGCGGCGATAGGCGCCTCTCGCCAGCCGAGGTTGGCGGAGAACACCCCGATTCCGGTCGCCTCGTCGACGAGTCCGGGAACCACCACTCCGACCGCGGCGATCGCGGTCTCCGGATGGCGCTCACGCAGCTCGGCGGCGAGGCGCGCCACCTCCGCGACAACAGCCCCGGCCGCGTCCTCGCCGCGCGCTGTCGCCGTGCGACGAAGGTCGCGTATGGCGCCCGATTCATCGATCAACGCCGACTTGGTGTCGGTGCCACCGACATCGAAGGCGAGGACGGCGGCGCCGGGGCCGAGGGATGTCATGCGTCGAGGATCACGGCACGCGTCAGGTTGCGCGGCTTGTCTGCATCCAGGCCACGACGGCGCGAACGCTCCAGGGCCACACGGTGCAGACGCACGAGGTCGGCCATCGCGTCGATGTCACGGTGCTCGAAGCGCGCTCCGGTGCGAGCGACGTCAGCGGCGATCCCCTCCGGCACCTCGCCGAACGCCCAGGTCACGCGTCCCGGTGCGGCGATCGCGATCGGACCGTGGCGGTACTCCATCGCGTAGTAGGCCTCAGTCCAGGACTGCGACGACTCGCGCATCTTCAGCGCCGCCTCGTTCGCCAGGCCATAGCTCCAGTGGGTGCCGAGGAAGCTGAACTGCTCGGCGTTCACCAGATCGTCGTCGAGGTCCTCCGCCAGCACGGCGCGTGCGTCGGCGATCGCCGCGGTGAGGTCCTCCCCCAGCGAGGCACGAAACAGCGCCAGCGCCGTGGTCGCGAATCGCGTCTGCACGACGGAGCGCTCGTCGGCGAAATCGAGCACGACCACCTCGTCGACCAGGTCCACGAAGGGCGAAGTGGGATCACCGGTGACGCCGATCAGCGCAACGGTGCCGCGCAGCTCGCGCGCGATCGCGAGGATCTCAGACGTGGTGCCCGACCGTGTGAGCAGCACGATGGCGTCGTAGCCGCGACCCAGCGGAGCCTCGGTCGCCGTGAAGGCATCGGTCTCGCCGTGTCCGCCGCGCTCACGCAGGTCGGCGTACGCCTGGGCGATGAACCAGGACGTGCCGCATCCGACGACCGCGACACGCTGTCCGCTCGTCGGGAGCTTCTGCTGCTCCGCGGTCATCGCGCTGGCACGCGCCCAGGTGTCGGGCTGACTGGTCAGCTCTTCCTCCATGAATGCGCCCGGAGTGGCCTCGGTCATCATCGCTCCCATCATGAATGCGTTCACTCATGATTGCAGATGATTGATCCCGCGCGCAAACGATCATTTGCGATCTCGGAATCAGTCACTTCCCATCAATGACGCCTCAAGACCGCGTTACCGCACAGAAACCTGCTCGACCCGTGGTACTCAGCGCCCGCCGGGAGGGCCAACCAGCAGCAGCACGACGTAGAGCGCGACGATCGCACCCACGATGACGATGGCCAGCAGCCACGCGCGATTCAGGAAGAAGCGCATGCAGCGGTCGTACCAGGTGGCGTCGCGAGGATCATCCGTCGCCTCGAGGCGCCACTGGCCCTCCAGGCGCCCGGAGCGCTGCAGCCAGATCTCGACCGGGATGGTCGCGTACGGGATCACGGCGCTCACGATGGCGAGCACGGCAGGCCCGACACCCCAGCGCTGGTTGAACGCGACAAGGATCGCCGTCGCGCCATACGACAGGAAGATCAGGCCGTGGATGCCACCGGCGATTGTGACGACGATGGGGTCGGCGCCCATCGCGCGGGCGATGAGCGCGCCGATCAGCAGCGTCCACGTGATCGCCTCGGCGATCGCGAGGACGCGGAACAGGGAACGGGGTGTGCGGAACATCTCCACCTGCTTCGTCAGAACCTTCAGCGTGCCTGAAGGTAGTTTCAGTGTAGCTGAAGGAAGGGGATGAAGCTGGGCGCCGACTGCGAGTCAGCGTGCCAGGTGCGGCTCGTCGTCCGTGCTGACGAGTGCCGCCGCAAGCGCAGGTGCCGAGTGGTGCAAGCGCGCATCGAGGGCGGCGACGCGCTCCCCCGCTTCGCGAAGTGCCGCCTCACCCGCGGGCGTGGAGCGCAGGTTCGATGCGGCGCCTGCGTGAGCGGTGCCGTCCTGCACCAGCTTGTCGGCGACGAGCGCCTTCACCGCCGTGTGCGCGGACTGCACCGTGATCTGGCTGCGTCGGGCGAGCTCGCTGAACGAGATTCCGGGCGAACCGTGGATGTGCGCGAGCAGCGCGTACTTCCGCGTGGTCAGCCGAAGGTCCGCCAGCGCAGCTCCGAGCTCGGCATCCCACACCGACGACAACGTCAGCAGCGCCACCACCGGACTCACCGGCTCCGGGCGCCGCTGTCGCCGATCGGGTTCGGTGCTCACGGCACCACGTGCCCCGCCGCAGTGAACAGCTCGTACCACTCGGCACGGGTGAGCGGGATCTCGGAGCCGAGCGCGGCGTCGGCGATGCGCTGCGGGCTGGTGGTTCCCATCACCACCTGGATGTTCGCGGGATGACGCGTGATCCAGCCGGTGGCGATGGCGATCGGCGGCACGTCATACTTCGCGGCGAGCCGGTCGATGACCGCGTTGAGCTCCGGATGCGCGTCCGAGCCCAGGAACACGCCGTTCGGTCCCTGCATCGGAGACCACGCCTGGACGGTGATGTTCTCGTCGCGGCAGTACTCGAGGATGCCGCCACCATCGCGATCCACGGCCTGGTCGTAGCGGGTGTTCATGGCGACGGCCTGCGCGATGATCGGCGCGTGCAGCAGGGAGAGCTGCAACTGGTTGGCGACGATCGGTCGGCGGATCCAGCGCGAGAGGTACTCGATCTGGCGCGGGGTGTGATTCGACACACCGAACGCGCGCACCTTGCCGGAGTCGTAGAGGTCATCGAACGCACGCGCCACCTCGTTCGGCTCCATGAGAGCATCGGGTCGGTGCAGCAGCAGGATGTCGATGTAGTCGGTGCCGAGCGCCTGCAGCGACCCCTCGACCGACGAGACGAGGTGCTCGTAGGAGAAGTCGTAGCCTGCCCCCGGAACGATGCCGGCCTTCGTCTGCAACGTGATCTGCTCCCGCTCGGACGGGGTGAGGGCCATCGCCTCGGCGAACCGTCGCTCGCTCGCGTGGAGGGCGCCGCCGTAGATGTCGGCGTGATCGAAGAAGTCGATACCGGCATCGCGCGCGCTGCCGACCAGCTTGCGAACCGCATCGTCCGACATCTCGGCGATGCGCATCATTCCTGCGACGATGTTCGGCCCGGTACCGGCACCGATGGTGATCCTCTTCATGGCCATCCTCTCCGTGTTCCACGCTACCGCCCCGAGCCGGCGTCGGCCGCTGCGCCGCGGCACCCCGGCCCCGTAGGGTGTGGGGCATGCAGCGTTTCCTCCAGGGTGCCCTCGACCTGTTTCGCGCCGCGACCTGGTGGCGGCGCCAGCCGAGGGCGATGGCGCTGGCGCTCGTGCCGGCCGTCATCGCGGGTGTCATTCTGCTGGCGGCGTGGGTCTCGGTCGCGCTCACGGTGCCGGCCTTCATCGATGACTGGACGCCGTTCCTCGACTCCTGGCCGGCAGTGTGGTCGTCCCTCGTGCGCGTGGCCGCCACGCTGGCGGTCTTGGTGGGAACGGCGCTGCTGGCCAGCGTCGTGTTCGTCGCCCTCACACTCGCGATCGGCGACCCCTTCTATGAGAAGGTCTGGCGGGCCGTGGAGACCCAGGACGGTGGCCAGGCTCCTGATCGCCCCTACGGTGTCGGCCGCAGCATTGCCGACGGCATCGTGCTGGTGTTGAAGGGAATCGTCGCCTCGCTCGTTGCGGCGCTCATCGGGTTCATCCCGGTGGTCGGCGCCGTGCTCGGCCCGGTCGTCGGGGTGCTGTTGACGGGTCGTGTGCTCGCCGACGAGCTCACCTCTCGCGCGCTCACCCATCGCGGCCTCGATCGGCGCCAGCGTCGCGACGTGCGCCGACGCGACCGGGCACGCGTCTGGGGATTCGGAGCGATGACCCAGCTGCTGATGCTCATCCCGCTGGCACCCATCGTGGTGCTGCCCACCGCGGTCGCCGGTGCCACGGTCCTGTGTCGTCGCCTGCTGGGCGAAGAGGGCGTTCCCCGCGCACCGAAGGCGTGAATCCCCCGGAATGCGCGCTATGAACGCCGCTTCTCTCGCACATGAGAGAGCACGAGAATGAAGGCGTAGCCGAAGAGAAGGAACGCGGCGAGCGGAATCGCCCACACTTTCCACGGACCCGTCAGCCACACGCTGACCCAGCCGAGATACGGCACCGCGTACCAGAGCGTTCCGCGGATCTGCACCTCCTGCACGGGAGTCTCATCGGGCGTGGGATTGGCATCACCCTGCGTGATGAAGATCAGCTGTCCGTCCGCGAGCGCGGTGCGCTGAATCACCCGGTGGGTGACCACTTCGGGCTCGTTGCTGCGCAGCTGGTAGGTGACGATGTCGCCGGGGTGGATGTCGTCCGGTTCGGTGGGACGCACGACGATGAGGGTGCCCGGCGGCAGGTTCGGCGTCATCGACGAGGTGAGCACGGTGAGCGCGGTCGATCCCGTCACCGCCGGCACCACGATGGCTGCCGCGGCGATCGCGAGGATTACGACCAGGATGACGGCCATCGCGGCGCTGCCGAGGTACGACACCAGGCTGCGCTCAGGGCTCGCTCGTCGCCGCTCGCGATCGTCGCGGCGGGACGTCGGCGGGGCTTCTGTCATCGCGTCCTCCGGCTCCACAGCGCGACTGCGCCGACGACTGTCGCGCCCAGCGCGAGGATCGTCAGCACGGCCAGCGACGGGGCGCCGGTCTGCGGGAGTGCGCCCGGCTGGGTGGTGGGGGCGGGAACGGCACGGCACGGACCCGGCCCGCGAGCCGGCATGGCCACATCGGTGAGGGTCACGCGCACGCCGAAGCCGACGCTGCCGTCCTGCCCGCCGGGTAGAGACTCTCCCCCGAGCGCATCGGAGACGATCAGCTCCGCGTCCACGCGGGCCGTGCCACCCGGCGGGAGCAGCGTCGAATCGTTGATCATCACGCACGCCGTGTCTGCGTCGGCGAGCGTCAGGGTGCCTACCAGAGCGCCGTCGACGCGGATCGTGACGCTGATCGCCCGCGCGAGAGAGCGATCGTCCGCGACAACGTCGGTCAGTTCGATTCCCAGCCGCCCCGCGGTGGTTGCTGTGCTCCGTGCCCAGAGTGACTCGGTGATTCGGTCTCCCGGCACCACCCGCTCGATCGCGTCGAACAGCGTTTCGTCGCCGTCTGCGAAGGTGATTCCATCGTGGGACACCTCCAGCGGGCCGGCGTCGGCGTCGGGGTAGGGCGCCGCGTGCGCGGCAACGGGGCTCATCGCCAACGCCCACGCGATGACGGCGGTCGCGATCAGGCGAGCATGCCGCGCACTCACCTGGTCACCCCGCTCACGGTCGGATCGGAGCAGATCAGCGTCAGAATGGTCGTGCACGTCAGTTTTGTGACGAACTGCATGATGATGTCGCTATCCGAGCTGGCATCGGTCACCCGGATGTAGTTGGCCTGACCTGCGGTGAGCAACATGACACAGGAGACAGAGCTGTTGCCGGGCTGGAGCACGGCCTGGCCGAGCCCGAGCAGCACGCACGAGTTCCAGGTGGTGGGATTCGCGCTGTTGGCGATCTGCACCTTGTAGCCCGGCGCCGTCGACGTCGCCCGGATCGCCCCGATGTCGAGGGTCGCTGCGACGTTCAGACCGAGGAGCCCCAGAGCGGCAGTCGGCATGATCGTCTCGGGTGTGCTCAACACGATGGTCGCGGGGTCCGTGCAGTCGACAAGTCGGCCTACGCCCGCCACCAGACCGAGACATTTGCCGTTGAGCATCGAGACCAGCTGGTACCGCTGCGGCTGCCGCTCCTGCACGAACCAGCGCTGATTCTGCGCGCTGCCCCCGGCTCCGAGCACGGCGTTCGCGGCCGCTGGGCTCACGGTGCCGTCCGCTGCCGCGGCCAGGCGCGCGGTGGTCGCGGTTCCCGGGCGCAGGGTGAGGATGGTGTTGTTCGCGATGGCACCCGTCAGCTGCCAGATCGAGCGGGTGTAGGGCTTGGTCTGGCCAGCCGCGACGCAGGGGCCGACGTTCACGGATCCCCCGACACCGGCGTCGCCTGCCATCTGGAGGCAGGTCGTGGGATCGTTCGCCAGGCGAAGCTTCATCCAGCCGAGCTGGCTGTTGTCCGGGGTGATCGTCGCTGTGAGCGGATACACCGCCACCGTCTTCAGCGTGAGGGTGTCGGTCGCTGGCGTCGCGGTCCAGCCGGCGGCGGACAGAGTCGCCGACACACTGGCGGACACCGTCTGCGCTCCGCTGACATGCGCCAGCGCCGTGCGATCCGCGAACGATCGCACGCAGAAGGTCGCCGAGGCACCCGCGGCCAGCGACGCCGTGGAGAAGGATCCACCCGAGGCCCAGGTGGTGCCGATGGTCGAGATGGCGGAGCCGACAGCGGACTGAGGTGTGCAGTCGCCGGATTGCGCGACCGGCCAGACTGTTCGGTTCAGCGCGGTGCCGAGGCCGCCGGTGCCGGCGGCGAGCGTGATGGTCGCGGCCCCGGCCGCGGCGCCCGTATTGGTCACTGTGAACAGGCCGGTGCTGGCGAGACCCGGGCTCTGGAAGTCGGCGGCGAGCGGGTTGATCGAGCTGTTGAGGTAGGTGGCGGAGAGGGCGCCGAACCCCTGCTGGGTGATGGCGACGCGAGTGGTCGTGACGGCACCGGTTGCCGTCACCGCGGTTGTCCACGACGCCACCGATGTGCTGGCGACACCGGTGATGAGCACTGTCATCAGCGCGATGACGAACGCGGCCCAGGAGCGGGAGCGGCGGCGTGCGGTGGTCATCTCCTCACCCCGCCTGCTGCTGCCCCGCGAGGGTGAGCTGGAATGCGACGGCCTGTCCGCTGCGATCCGCCGAGGTCCCGGGGCGCAGCCCGACCTCCAGGCACAGCACGATTCGCGCGCCGGGAGCGAGGGAGCCGACGCCGGTCGTGAACCCCGTGATGGGCGTCGTCGGCACAGCAGCTCCGGCGACACAGGACGATCCGAACGGAACGGTCGTGAGTCGCGCGACGGCATCCGCCGAGAGCGGGTCCGTGCTGGTGATCGCCGTCGATGCCGTGAGTGTGGCCGGCGCATCCCCCGTGTTCATCACGGTGACGGAGCGAAGCTGCCAGCTGCTGGGGGCGAGTTGAAAGGCCGGAATGACGGCACTCTGGCCGCCATCGACGGTGAGGTTCAGCGAGCCCGCCTTCACGACGCTCGTCGGCGAGGTGGCGCGCGCGGAGAGGAAGGAGTAGGTGCCGCCGACTCCGGCCAGCCCCACCACGACACCTGCGGCGATGACCGCGGTCATCGTCAGAGCCCCGCGCCGATGCGCACGCCGAGCAGCGAGCGCGCGGCGTGCGCGTTCGCTGCGTCGCGAGGCACCCCGAACGGGGGTTTCCTGCGTACCGGTGTCCTCAGCCGTCGTCATGTGTGAGAGGCGGGTGCCGTCGGAACGGAACCTCCGGCACCCGCGTTCGCTCAGGAGGCCGCGACCTGGGCCACGAGGATGGCGAACTGCGACAGGTTCACCGCACCCGTCTTGTTCGCGTTGTCGGAGCCGGAGGTCCCGAACGGCCAGGTGATGGTCGCGGTGACGGTGACCGGGTAGGTCTTCTCGGCCGCGCCGACGTCGGTGATCGTGAACGAGTTGTTCGTGACGGTCACTCCGGGCGCGGTGCTGGTCACCGCGTACGTGACGGCGCTGGAGAGCGTCGCGGCCAGCGCAGTGTCCGCAGCGCCGGCCGTCGCACCGGCGATGGAGCCGGGCGTCAGCCCCACCGTGAAGCCGAGGTTGTCACCCCGCGCGCGAACGGTGGCGGTGGACGTGTAGATGAGGATGTCGCCGGGTACGGCGCGGAAGGTGCTGATGTCGGCGATGGCGACCGCGGTGGCTGCTGCGTTCTTCTTCACCTGCCAGGTGCCGGTCGGCGCCGTCTCCACGAAGGCGAGGTCACCGGCGGTGATCGTGGCGGATCCGGCGGAGACGGAGGCGTTCCAGGAGGCGAGCGTTCCGCCGGCTCCCAGCAGCAGTGCTGTGCCGGCGGCGGCGGCGATGGCGGCCTTGGTGAGTTTCTTCATGATTCCTCGGGTTCTCGGAGTGGGGGAGTTTCCGGGCACCCCTCACAGAACCTTTCGGATTCATCTCCGGGTGGGTGACCCAGAGATTCGGGCGGGGAGCTTGCGGTAATTGTGCATGAGATTCAGCACCATTTCCCTCCCTTTTCGCGCCGATTTTCCAGGATTGTGCAACATGCACAAACCTCGCCCCGATCGCTGGCAGAAAAGCGTCGGTCAGAGCCCAGACAACGCGGACACGGCACGCTTCGCCTCGGCGAGACCGAGGCCGGGGTGTGCGTCACGCAACGCCTTGACCGCCTGGATCTTCTCTCCCTGTCGCGCCAGTTGCACGACCTCGGCAGGGACCTCGAATGTGCTATTCGGCTCCGCCGCGCGAGGACCAGGCGGGGGCGAGACGGGACTCCCGCCGGGATTGAGCACTGCGCCGCCGGGAAGCGTGCGGGTCGTGCTGTCGTTGCGGTAGCGCGACGTCCGCACCGCCGTTGCCAATGCCAGCAGCGAGATGACGAGCGCGGCGAGTGACACGAAGAAGGTCGCGGTCTGCAGTTCCATGGTTCGAGGGTAGCGACCCGAGGGTCCGAGCCCGCCACCGATCGCGGAACCTGACTACTGCGAGAGCACGATCTCCGTGTCGGCGAAAGCCGCCGCCTGCGAAATAGCCGCCGCCATCACACCGGCCACACGAACGACGTCCTCCCGAGGGAGGCGGCTGGTGGGCGCCGAGAGGCTGACCGCCAGCGGGAGTGTCGTGCCCGTGACGGCCACCGCCACGCAACGACCACCGATCTCATTCTCCTCGTCGTCCACCGCGAAACCCTGCTCGCGCACGCGCTCCAGCTCGGCCATGAAGTCCGACACCGTGGAGATGGTGTTCGCCGTGAGCTTGGCCATCCCCTCCCGCTTCAGGATCGCCTCCACCTCGGCCGGAGCCATCTTGGCCGCGAGGACCTTGCCCAGCGCCGTCGCGTGGATGACTTCCCGCTCCCCCTGATGGGGTGCGTTGCGGATCGATGCGAGGCTCTCGACGATCTCGAGGTAGGCGACGCGGTCGCCGTCCAGCAGTCCGAGGTTCACGGTCTCCCCCAGCGCATCGCGCAGCCGCTCCAGCTGGGGGCGCAGTCGGCGCGCCACCGTGTCGATGCGCTCGCCGATCAATGACAGCCCGAGCCGATAGTCGCCGGTCTCCGTGCGCTCGACATAGCCGCGCTGTTCCAGGGTGGCGAGATACCGGAAGACCGAGCTCTTGGGCAGCTCCGTCGCCTGAGCGAAGTCCATGAGACTGAGTCCGTCCGGATTCGACTGCACGAGGTCGAGGATGTCGCACACCCGCTGGACCGAACGGATCGAGTAATTGGCGTCGCTCATGTTCGATTGCTCCCCTGCGATCAAGATGAGGACGATCGCCACAGTCGAACGGCCTCCGATATGTCACGAGTCTACTGCCGGCACCACGCGGATGTTCCACTGAACAAAACAGACAGGCTCATTCTGGGTTGACGAAACCCACTCGTCCCCATATTTTGGAACAAGTCGTTACGCACAATGAAACGCCTCTTCCGGGGGCAGGAGAGGATCAGGCGGATGTCTCATGCGGAGTGGGCAGAGTCGCGGCGCATGTGGGAGCGCGCCAGGCGCTCCCTGAGCGGCGGTGTGTCGACGGGTCTGCGCGCAGCGGCGAAACCACACCCGCTGTTCTTCTCCGGGGGTGCGGGAGCCACGCTGACCGACGTGGATGGCCACGTCTACATCGACTACGTGCTGGGGTGGGGACCGAACATCCTCGGGCACGGCAACCCGCGCCTGGTGGCGGCGGTGACCGATCAGATCACCCGCGGAGCCACCTACGGCGCCGGTCACCGCTTCGAGATCGAAGCGGCCGAGGCGCTGCTCGCCCTGTACCCGGACTTCGACAGGGTTCTGTGGTCCAACACGGGAACCGAGGCGAACCTCGCCGCTCTGCGGATCGCGCGCGCGGCGACCGGACGTCAGCGCTTCGTGAAGTTCACCGGCCACTACCACGGCTGGTCGGACACGATGCTGCTCGGCTACCGCAGGTTCGCCGACGACGGCGGTGTGGTGGCGGAGACCCGCGGACAGGCTCCCGAGGCGCTGGCGCAGCTGGAGCTGGTCCCCTGGGGCGATGCGGAGTCCCTGCGGATCGTGCTGGAGAACAGCGCCGACATCGCCGCGGTCGTGCTCGAACCCGTGCTCTGCAACTCCGGGGTGATCGCTCCGCCGCCTGGCTTCCTCGAGACCGTGCGCGAACTGTGCACGGCCCACGGAGTCGTGCTGGTCTTCGACGAGGTCATCACGGGCCTCCGCATCGCCCGAGGTGGAGCTGTCGAGCGGTTCGGTGTGGTGCCCGACCTCGTGGTGCTCGCCAAAGCCATCGCGGGTGGACTCACCCTGGCGGCCATCGTCGGTTCGGCAGAACTGCTCGACCTCACGCAGCAGGGCGTCACCCACGCCGGCACCTACAACGGCAACCCGCTGGTGCTCGCCGCCGCGGTCGCCACGATGGCGGAGCTCGGCGAGGAGGGCGTGTACGAGGACTTTGAACGACGCGGCGCGCGCCTCGCCGACGGACTGCGCGGCGCTCTCGCCGCGGCAGGCATCGTCGGTGCGGTAAATCAAATGGGACCGGTCGTCCAGTTCGCGTTCGGGGTCACACAGGTGAGCGACACCAGGGACTTCTTCGCCGCAGATCAGGCGCGCTACGATCGCCTTGCCGTCGCCCTGCTGGCCCGAGGCATCTACGTCATGCCGGGTGGGCGTCTCTATCTGTCCACCGCGCACACGGATGAGCAGATCGATGCCACCATCGCCGCCTTTGTCGATGCGCTGGCGAACGAGTAACGAGGAATGATGATGTCGACGCCCGCAGTCGCGTTCGTGGCGGTCTACCACGAGACGAACACCTTCTCCTCCCGGCCGACCAGCGGCGATGCGTTCGCTGCGCGCTGGTATCGCGGCGAGCAGCTCACGGATGCCTTCACCGGAACGCGCACCGTGGGCGGCGGCTTCCTCGACGGCGCAGAAGCCGCCGGCCTTGTCATCCACCCGATCTTCGGCGCGTTCGCCACGCCCTCCGGCATCGTGACGCGCGAGGCCTTCGACGCCATCCTTACCGAGATCGACCACGGGCTCTCCGCGGGCCGATTCGACGGTGTTCTGCTCGAACTGCATGGGGACCTCGCCGTGGCCGGGGTCGTCGATCCGGAGGAGGAGATCGTCGCGCTCATCCGCAGCCGTCAGCCCGGTGTTCCCGTCGCCCTCGTGCTCGACCTGCACACCAACATGGCGGTTCCCCGGTTCACGGATGTGGAGATCCTCGTCGGCTATCGCACGAACCCGCACATCGACACCTGGGCGTGCGGACATCGGGCTGCTCTGCTGCTGGGCGAGACGATCGCCGGGCGACTCGTCCCCGAGCGCGAGCACGCCGGCCTCCCCGTGATCGCGCCCCCCTCGGCGCAGCTGACGTCGAGCGAGCCGCTGCGGGCCCTGTTCGCGCTGGCGGATGAGCTGGAGCAGGACCCGAGGCTCGTGGATGTCTCGATCCACGCCGGTTACGCGTTCGGCGACTCCCGCGCCACCGGGATGGGCTTCTCCGCCACCGCTCATGCGGGCGCTCGCGACGTGGCCCGGCGGGCGGTGGCGCATCTCCTCGCCCTCGCGAATCGCACAGTCGATGCCTTCAGCGGGGAGTTCCCCTCCGCCAAGGATGCCGTTGCGCAGGCGGTGCACGCAACGGGACGCGTGGCGATCGCCGACACCGGCGACAACATCAACGGCGGCTCCCCGGGTGACACCACCTGGCTCGCGCACGAGGCGCTGCGGTATCCCGACACCGCCTTCCTGCTCACCCTCGCCGACTCGGATGCCGTCGAAGCGGCGCGCTCGGCCGGCGTCGGCGCACGGATCGCGCTCAGCGTCGGCGGCGCAGCGGCTCCGTCGAGCGGCGGAGCGCTCACCGGTGATGCCGAGGTGCTCGCGGTGTCGGACGGCGTCTTCCACAACGAGGGTCCGATGGCCACCGGCGCCCGCGTCGACATGCGCGGTGCCGCCGTCATCCGGATGCACAACCTGACCGTGCTCCTGCAGTCGGCGGCGACCCAGCCGAACGACAGCGCCATGTTCCGTTCTCTCGGCATCGATCCGGCAGAGTTCCCCGTCATCTTCCTGAAGGGCGCCGCAGCGCTGCGGGCCGACTGGTCCGATCGCGTGGATCGGATCATCGACGCCGGCACCCCCGGCGAGACAGACCAGGTGCTGTCGCGACTGACCTATCGCCACGCCACGCGCACTCCCGAGGCTCCCGAACTCGTCGATCACCAGGACGTGACGCCGGCCCCGGCGATGTTCCCCTCCGCCGCGCGTCTCGGCCAGCGCCTCGTCGTTGTGTGGTCGGACACCCCCGACGGCTGGCCCGGCGGACGGGCGCTCGCCGCCTGGTCGGATGACGATGGCCGGTCGTGGTCGACCCCGGTGGTGGTCGCCACCCCGGCCGACGGCGAGGACTCCGTCGTCAGCGCACTGTCTCTCACCGTCCGCCCGGATGGCACCGCGGTGCGGTTCGTCTACAACGGCGTGAGCTGGCCCACGACGGAAGCCGCCGATCGGGTGCTGTCGGTGTGGGTTGTGGAATCGGCAGACGGAGAGCACTGGAGTGCGCCCACCCGACTGCCGGCACCGTACGCGTTCCCCGCCGTCTACGGCGAGATGGTTCCCGTCGACGGCGGCGAGATCATGCCGATCTGGGGCCGACGAACGCAGGATGAGCATTGGCGATCCGGCGTGTTGTTCGCCTCGGACACCGGGCAGTGGGAGGAGCGCGGCACGATCGGCTGGGCCGCGGTCGCCGCTCTGGACGACGAGTACGTCGGCGGCGGAAGCACGGCGCGGGCGGCGGACACCAGCGCTCAGATCGCCGAGGCATCGTTTCGTCCGCACGACGTCACCGGCGGGTTCAACGAGGCCTCGGTGCAGCGTGACCGCGACGGCCGGCTGCGCGCCATCGTCCGTCAGCAGGGCGTGGCGGGTGCGAGCGACGCGCTTGCGCTGTTCACCAGCACGTCGGAGGATGACGGCCGCACCTGGACCCCGCCGCGGGAGCTGGGCTTCGCGGGCACATCGCCGTGTCTGCGCCTCCTGCCGGACGGGCGACTCCTGATGGCGTACCGACGCACGGTGAACGACCTCGTCACGAGCGCGGCGGTCGAGGTGCGCATCGGCACAGCGGACGCGGCCGCGTGGTCTGCGCCGCTCGCACTCCCGACCGGAACCGAGTCGCCGCTGCCCTACGAGTATCAGGTGGGCTATCCGGTGATCGTCGCCTCCGAGGTGCCGGGAGAGCACCTCGTCGTGCACTACAGCTTCTCCCCCGGTGCGGGCCGCGTTCTTCGTCTGGCGCGCATCCGCGTCCCGGAATCACGCTGAATGAACACCGTCCCCCTCCTCCTCAGTCCGGCGATCGCCCTCGTCGGCGGCGGCTGGCTCGGCCCCGAGCTCAGCCACCCCAGCGACGCGAACATCTACCTCATCCATGACGGCCACGGGGGTGTGCTGATCGACGCCGGCTGCGGTCTGGGATCCGCGGATGTCCTCGCCAACGTACGACGCGTCGGCGAGGCGATCCGGATCACCGCGATCGTCGTGACCCATGCCCACGCCGATCACGCCGCCGGTGCCGCGTCCCTGTCGGCGGCCACCGGTGCCGTGGTCTTCGCGACGGCCCCCGTCGCGGCGGTCCTCGAGGGCACTGCCACCGAGCGCTCCGGACTGGAGCAGGCGAAAGCGGCTGGCCTGTACCCCGCGGAGGTGTCGTTTGCACCGCTGCGCGCCGACGTCGTCGAGGACGGAGACACCCTGCGGGTCGGCGGCACCGAGCTCACCCTGCTCCTCACTGAAGGACATGCCGACGGACACCTCAGCGTGCTCGTGCGCGAGGCGGACGGAACGGTCTCGGCCTGCACGGGCGATCTCATCTTCGCTCGGGGTCGGGCCGCGCTGCTGGATGACTCGGAGGAGACGGATCTGTCGCGGTGGGAGGCATCGGTCCGCCGGGTCGCGGCCGCGGAGCCGGACCGGCTGCTCCCCGGGCATGGCACACCGGTGCTGCGACGCGCTGCCAGCCACCTGGCGATCGCGCTGACCGCCCTCGATGCGGGCGTTGAGCCGCCTCGTCTCATCGATTCCGACACTCGCCCCCGAAGGGATCTTCCATGACCGTCATCGCCGTCAGTGGCTTCGGCTCCATCGGACGCCGTCACGCCGAGGTGTTCTCCGGGCTCCCGGGCGTCCAGGTCGTCGTCCATGATCCGGTGTCCTTCGCCGAGTCCACCGCCTACCCGGTCGTCAGTCGTCTCGACGAGCTGGACGGACACCGACCGGACGGCCTCGTGCTGGCGAGTCCCGACGAGCATCATCTGAGCGGCGCCCGCTGGGCCGCGGAACGCCACCTCCCCGTCCTCGTGGAGAAGCCGCTCGCCGACACCGTCGGGCACGCCCAGCAGCTGGTGGACGCGACGGCAGATCGCAGCCCCGTGCTCGTCGGCTACGTGCTGCGGCATGCGGCAGTGTTCCGGGCCGCTGCGGCCGGCATCGCCGAGGGTCTGATCGGAACACCGGTCTCCGCGCACGCCGACCTCGGCGCGTACGAGACGCTCGTCGTCGCCCGCAACCGCTTCGCGGAGCCGAAGCCCGACCGACTCTTCGTGGACTACAGCCACGAGTGGGACTACCTGAGCTGGTTCCTCGGCCCGCTCACCCCGATCGCCGCACACGCGCGCACCGTGGCCTGCGTCCGCGAGCACACCGAGCAGCCGAACGTCGTTGACGCACTGCTGCGCTCCGGTGACGTCGGTGTGAGCGTCCATCTGGACTATCTGCGCCACCCAGGGCGACGCGTGTGCACGGTGATCGGATCGGACGCGACGATGACCGTCGACGTGAGCGGCGAGCTGACGATCCGCAGCGAAGAGACCGGTGAGGTGCACACCGCGTCCTATGCAGAACCCCGAAACGCGATGTTCGCCCGGCAGGCGAAGCACTTTCTCGACATCGTGCGCCACGGGGCGGTTCCCCAGGTCACCGCGGAAGACGGTCTCGCTGCACTGCGTGTGGCCGACGTCCTCACCCGTCTGTCGCGGTCCTGAACGGACGGTTCAGAGAACGCGGCTGAGCTCTCGCACGACGGCATCGCCGCGGGCCGTGTCGATCATGAGGTTCGTGACGTAGGCGACACCCAGATGCCGGCTCGGGTCGGCGAAGGCGACCTGTCCCCCCGCGCCCGCATGTCCGAACGCGGCCGAGGAGGTCAGCGGCTGACGCTCCGAGGACAGCGCCACACCGGCACCCCAGCGATGGTACGGGGCGGGTATCGATGCGAATCGCGGCTCCTCGTCGCCACGCAGTGCCGTAAGAGCACGCAGCGCGCCGGCCGACACCAGCGGCTCGGACGGATCCACCACCGCCGCCCAGAACCCGGCGAGCCCGTCGGCGGTGGCCAGCGCACCGGCTCCCCCGAGTCCCGCGGCCAGGACGGCGGGATCATCGAAACCGACGTCTCGACCGGTGAGGCGCGGCGGAAAGGCGCCCCCGAACGTGAGGAAGTGCTCGACGCGTTCGGCAACACCCGGCGACGGCACGAAGTCGGTGGTCGCAGGCTCCCCCAGGATCGGCCGCGCCCGCCGCACCGCGGTCTCCGCTCCCGCACCCAACCAGAGGTCAAGCCCGCGCGGACCGGCGATCTCCTCCGCGATGAACCGCCCGAGAGATCGCCCATCCGTCCGAAGCACCAGTTGTTCGGTCAGCACACCGTGCGTGAGTGGATGGTAGGTGTGGGCGGTCCCCGGCTCCCACAGCGGCGTCATGGCCGCGATGTTCTCCGCAAGGGTGTGCCCGTCGAGCACCTCCGCGAGGGTGAGGTCGCGATCGGGTCCGGGCACGCCGGCACGGTGTGCCAGTGCGTCCCCGATCGACACCGATCCCTTGCCCGCGTGTGCGAACTCCGGCCAGTAGCGGGCCAGCGGCTCATCGAGCGATGAAATCAAGCCCCGGTCGAGGAGCATGGCCACGACGACGGACGCGATTCCCTTGGTGCAGGAGAACACGACCGTCGGCGTGTCCGCCTCCCATCGGAGGTCGGCATCGGCCCATCCGCCGTGTACGCTCACTGCCGTGTGCCCGCCCACGCGGACGGTCAGCGCCGCCCCGCCGGCGGCACCCGTGACCGTCTGCGCGAACGCCGCGACGACGCCATCGAACGCCTGATCCCATCGCCCGCGGACGGCATCGGTCATGGTGCAGCCAGCACAGCGACGGCATCCAGCTCGACCTTCACCGACTCCAGCGGCGACACCCACGTGGTCCGGGCGGGTCGTGGGTGCGCGAAGAGCTCCCGGTAGATGCGGTTGTACTCGGGCAGCTGGTCCTCCGCGGTGACGAAGGCTCCGATGCGCACCACGTGGCGCAGCGAGGAGCCGGCAGCGAGGAGGATCTCCTCCAGGTTGGAGACGCAGCGACGCATCTCCTCCTCGAAGGTGCCGGAGATGATCGCCCCGGTGGCGAGATCCACAGAGGCCTGCCCCGACACGTGCACGAATCCGCCCGCGATCACCGCAGGGGTGAATGCCCGCTCCTCACATGCGTCGAGATAGGCGATGTCGCCGATCCGCTGGATCTGCATGGGTACCTTCTTCCGTTCGTTCCTGTGCGGCCCGCTCACGCCGGACGACGCGTGCCGAGTTCGAAGATCACGTCACCGGCCGCCACGATCGCCTGACGCCGCAGCACCGTGATGACCCCGTCGACCGGTGCCGCGCAGACGAGCGCCTCGGACCCGTCATGAGCGATCACTCGACCGATGACATCGCCGGCCGAGACCTCGTCGAGGAGGCTCCGCTCGGCGACGAAGAAGCCGCTCGCCGTGGTGGCCATCGCTCGGTCGACGTCGCCGTTGCCGTGCAGTCGCAGTGCTGTGGCACGGCCCGCCGGGACGTCGGCGAGCATGCCGAGGTGGGCGAGCATGCGCAGCACACCGTCGCGGTACGCGCTCAGCGTCGGCGCCGGGAGCACGCCGCCCTGGGGCGACTCGACGTAGAGCGCCGAGATGCCGTGCTCTTTCGCGGTGGTGAGGGTACGCCCCACCCCGACCTCCGGATGCGTCCACACCACGCCGGCCCCGAAGGCGTCACACAGCGCCACCGCGAGCGCGCACTCGGGTGATCCGTCATCGAGGCAGCCGGCGAAGAACGGCATATCGGTGTCGGGAGAGGAGGTGTGCAGGTCGATGAGCACGTCAGAACCCGCGATCACGCGGTCGGCGATCAGAGCGGCGAGCTGCTCCGTGGGCTTCCCGTCCGGGTCCCCCGGGAACACGCGAGCGAGGTTCAGACCGTCGTGCGGGCTGACGCGTAGGTTCGCGGCGTGCGCGGCCGGATGGGCGATCGGGACGAATCGCACCCGCCCGGCGCGAAGATCGAGGTCCTCCCGAACGAGCTGCGACAGCGCGACGATGCCGGCGACCTCGTTGCCGTGAATCCCCGCCACGATAGCCACGGTGGGCCCCGGCGCGCCGCTGTCCAGGTGGAACGCGTCCACCGTCGTGCCGTCCGCGGTCTGCATCGGTTCGTGTCGGGCGATCATGCCGGCTCCTCATCGTGAACGAACGCGGTCCGCCCCGCCGTGTAGACCGCGCGGTCGCGTGCTCCACGCTCGCGCGGGTCGTCGATCGGAACCGCCGATAGCAGCGACTGCGTGTAGGCGTGCTCGGGGTGGGAGAACACCTGCTCCACGGGTCCGCTCTCCACGACCGCGCCGAGGTGCATCACGATCACCTCGTCGGCGATGTGACGCACCACCGAGAGGTCGTGGGAGATGAAGATGTAGGCGACGTTCGATTCGGACTGGATGTCCTGCAGGAGATTGACGATCTGCGCCTGGATCGAGACGTCCAGCGCGGAGACCGGCTCATCCAACACGAGAAGCGCCGGACGAAGAGCGAGCGCACGCGCGATCCCGATGCGCTGGCGCTGTCCGCCGGAGAACTCGTGGGGATACCGGGCGCCCTGTGCGGGGGTGAGCCCCACGACGTCCAGCAGTTCGGCCACCCGTGTCCGCCGCGACGCCGCGTCTCCGATGCGATGGATCCGCAGGCCCTCGCCGATGATCTCGTTGGCCGTCATCCGCGGGTTGATCGCCGAGTACGGATCCTGGAACACGAACTGCATGTGCTGGCGCACCTCGCGCGCCAGACGCCTGTCCGAGTGATCGGTGATGTCCTGCCCGCGGAACTCGATGCGCCCCGAGGTCGGTCGATAGAACCGGTTCACCGTGCGCGCGAGAGTGGACTTGCCTGAACCGGACTCTCCGACGACGGCGACAGTGCGGCCGGGTTCCACCGTGAACGAGACGTCCTCCACGGCACGGATCGTGCCTTTGCGCCCCGCCGCATCGCGAACCGTGAAGCGCTTGGTGAGCGAGGTCACGCGCAGCAGAGGCTCGGCGCCGGTGTTCATCGTCGTGCTCTCACTCATCGTTCCTCCTCAGCGGCGAGCGGGACGCCCACGCCCCGCAGCCTGCGCTCGGTCGAGCTCATCCGGGGCCGGCACTCCAGCAGTTCCCGCGTGTAGTCGCTGGCGGGGTCCTCGAACAGCGTGAACACATCGGCTTCCTCCACCACGCACCCACCGCGCATCACCACCACCCGATCGGCCATCTCGGCGATGACGCCGAGGTCATGGGTGATGAGGATCATGCTGATGTCGCGCTCGCGCTGCAGATCGCGCAGCAGCTCGAGCACCTGCGCCTGCACCGTGACGTCGAGGGCCGTGGTCGGCTCGTCCGCGATGATCAGCGCCGGATCATTGGCGATGGCCATGGCGATCATCGCGCGTTGACGCATACCGCCCGACAGCTCGTGCGGATACTGCCGCACCCGCATCGCGGGATCCGGGATGCCGACCTGGTCGAACAGCTCAGCGACACGTGCGAGTGCTGCCCGCTTCGTGACGCGATGATCGTGCGTGCGGATGACCTCAGCTACCTGCGTGCCGATGCGCGTCACCGGGTTGAAGGAGCTCATCGGATCCTGGAAGATCATCCCGATCCGGTTGCCGCGTATCCGATCGAGCTCGCGCGATCTCAGCGTGTAGAGATCCACGCCGTCGAACAGCGCCGTGCCGCTGCGCCGCAGCGCGGTGTCTCGCGGCAGCAGGCCCAGCAGGCTCGATACCGAGACGCTCTTGCCGGATCCCGACTCGCCCACGATACCCAGACACTCCCCGCGGCCCACCTCAAATGAGACGCCGCTGACAGCGGGCACCACTCCGGCGTCGGTCCGGAAATCGATTGACAGGTCGGAGACCTGGAGCAACGAGGCGGCGGTCATTTCATCCTCCGGGGGTCGGCGGCGTCACGCAGTCCGTCGCCGACGAAGTTCACCGACAGTACGGCGACGGCGATGAGGATCCCCGGCGGCAGCCAGAGCCAGGGCATCGATTGCAGAATGGCGAGCGATTGGGCTTCGTTGAGCATGTTGCCCCAGCTCGCGGTCGGGGGCTGAACGCCGAGGCCGAGGAAGGACAGCGTCGCCTCCAGCAGGATGGCCTGAGCGATGAGCAGGGTCGCCACCACGGTGAGCGGCGCCACGACGGCGGGCAGGATGTGGCGTGCCAGCACCCAGACGCTGGAGCCGCCGAGGCCGCGAGCGGCCAGGACGTACTCCTGCTCTCGCAGCGAGAGCGTGGCACCCCGCACGATGCGGAACGCCTGCGGCCATTCGAACAGCGCCAGCGCGATCACCAAGGTCTGCAGGCTCGGACCGACGAACGCGACCACGGCGGTGAGCACGATCAGCGTGGGAAAGGACAGCACGACGTCGGCGATCCGCGAGAGCACGGCGTCTATCGCTCCGCGCAGGTATCCCGCGATTGCTCCCGCCAGCGCTCCGATCGCGGCGGCTCCGATGGTTGCCGCGAGGGCGACCGTCAGCGAGACGCGTCCGCCGGCGAGCAGTCGGGCCAGCACGTCGCGCCCGGCAGAATCCGTCCCCAGCGGGTGCTCACCCGTCGGGGGTTTGCGCGAGGCGAAGACGTCCACGGCGTTCGGATCGATCGGATAGACGACCGGTCCGATGATGGCGACCAGGACCAGCAGGACCAGCACGATCGCCCCGATCAGGGCGAGGCGGTGCTTGCAGAATCGACGGATGGCGAGCCGCGCGGGTGAAAGCGCGGTCGACACGGGAGAAGCTGTGGTCACGGTCATGTCACTTCACTCGAATCCGTGGGTCGACGAGGGCGTACAGGAGGTCGGCGATGAGGTTGCACACCAGCACGAGCACCGCGACGAACAGCACGAACGCCAGGATCACCGGGTAATCGCGCGCCATGATCGAATCGATCGCGAGCTTGCCCATACCCGGCCAGGCGAACATCGTCTCGATCACCACGGTTCCGGCAAGCAGCACGGGGATCTGCAGGGCGACCACGGTGATCAGAGGGATCGATGCGTTCTTCAGCGCGTGCTGCAGAAGCACCCGTGTGGAGCCGATGCCCTTGGCACGGGCCGTCACGATGTACTCCGAGTTCAGCGCGTCCAGGATGCTGGCGCGCGCGTACCGGACGTAGGGCCCGAGCATCACGAGCGCGAGAATCCCACCCGGGAGGATGAGGTGCACGAGAGCGTCGGCGAATCCGCCCTCCGCGCCGAGCGACTGCATCCCGGACGTGGGCAGCAGCCGGAGGTTGAGGGAGAAGATGAAGATGCCGATGAGGGCCAGGAAGAACGGTGGCACCGAGATCGCGAACAGGCTGAAGCCGGTGATGAGGTAGTCCACCCACGTGTTCTTCCGCACCGCCGCGAGCATGCCGAGCACGACGCCGACGATGGCCGCGACGACCAGCGCCACACCCACCAGGCGGGCCGTGGCCGCCAGGCGCTCGCCCATGAGCGTGGCGACAGGACGTCCGGTGGCCAGCGAGAAGCCGGTGTTGCCGGTGAGCACCTCCCGCAGCCAGGCGATGTACTGCACGATCAGCGGCTGGTCGTAGCCGAGGCGCTGTCTGATGGCTTCGAGGGCGGCATCTCGATCGCCGACGAAGTTGACGGGATCGACCATCATCTCCACCGGGTCTCCGGGCATGATGCGAAGCAGAGCGAACAACAGCATGCTGATGCCCAGCAGCACCAGGAGCGCGGTCGTCACGCGAATAGTTATGTAGCGGAGCACGTCAGGCGCTGGTCCCTTCTTCGCGACGGTGTGCCATCGGCGAAATTCAATCGGTCTTCAACCGAGGACGACGGAGCGGGAACGCTCCGTCGTCCTCGGTTCAGGGAATCATCCGGCCAGCGCCCAGTCGGGCGCGCTGTAGAACATGTCCGTCAGCAGTCGGCGCGGCTCGTAGCCCTGCAGCTTCTCGCTGAAGCCGTAGATGACGTTCGGCGAGGAGAGCAGGATGACCGGGACGTCCGTGTTGACGATCTTCTGAGCCTTCGCGTAGATAGCTGCGCGCTCGGTCTGGTCCGTGGCACGCATGCCTTCGGTGAGCAGCGTGTCCAGCTCCGGGTTGCAGTACCCCTGGATGTTGGTCGCCACCCCGCACATGAGGCGGATGTTCATCGAGGACGGATCAGTGACGAAGTTGCCGTAGCCCGAGATCAGGAAGTCGAAGTCACCGGCCGCGATCGCGGCCGACTGACCCGCCGCATCGAGCTGGCGCACCACGGCATTCATGCCGACCTCCTGCAGCTGCGCCGCCACGATGTCGAGGGTGAGGTCGCGGTCCTTCTGTCCGGGCACGATCTCCAGGGTGACCTCCTGGCTCGCGTCCCACTTCGCCTCGGCAAGCAGCTTCTTGGCCTTCTCCGGGTTGTAGGCGTAGGTTTCCAGGTCCTTGGGCACGGCCCACTCCGGACCATGCGCGAGCACGTTTACCACGGTTCCTTCGCCGTGGAACACCTCGTCGATGATCGCCTGACGATCGATGGCGTACATCATCGCCTGGCGCACGAGCGGGTTGGCAAGCTCCGGGTGAGTGGCCATCGCGGTGTGCAGGCCCAGGACACCGGCGCCGGCAATGCTGTCCACGGTGACGCCCGGAATGCCGCGCACCGTCTCGACGTCGACGGCGGGGACGTTGGTGAGGTCCAGTTCGCCGGTCTGCAGCTGGGCAGCGGCCACGTCGCTGGTGAGTACGGAGGCGAAGACCCGGTCGAGCTTGAGGGCGGTGCGGAAGTGCGGGTTCTTCACGAACTCCAGCTGGGAGTCCGAGACCCACTTCGAGAAGACGTAGGGCCCCATGCCCGCGGTCGGCTCCCGGAACCAGGGGTTCTCAGCGAAGCCCGCCGGGTCCATCCCCTCCAGCGCGTGCTGGGGCAGGATCCATCCGAAATTGAATGCGCCGGGGATGAAGTTGCCGATGAAGGTGGCATCCGGCTCCTTCAGCGTGAACGAGACGGTGTCCTCGTCCTCTGCGACCACTCCGGACAGGGTGTCCGCGGTTCCCGCCTTCACCTCGTCGATGCCGACGACATTGGAGAGGAATCCCGCCGTCGAGGACGCGGTGGCCGGGTTGGCGTGCAGGTTGTAGGTGAACACGACGTCGTCGGCCGTGAACGGCTCCCCGTCGCTCCAGCTCAGCCCGGGGATGAGGTCGAAGGTCAAGGTGGTGCCGTCCGGGGACATCTCCCAGGACTCGGCGAGCCGGCCTTCGTAGTCGGACTTCTCCAGGTTCCAGCCGATCAAGGTGTCGAAGTGCAGCGATTCGATGAGCTGGTCGCCGCCGATGCCCGGCTTGAACGTGTTGAATCCCGCGGGTTGCTGGTACAGCGCCACGTGGGCGTCGCCGCCGACGGCGGCGGTGGGTTGCGTCGTCCCCGCGTCTGTTGCCGGGGTGGCGGTGCAGCCCGCAAGCGCGAGCACGGCGAGAATGATGACGGATGCTGCTCGGGCACCGCGGCTCAGATGCGACACGGATCCTCCTTTGTGTGAGTGGCACGACGGGTAAAACTCCACAGAAAAAGTTTCGACTAATGAAACCTGCTGTTCTGATTACGGCAAATCTAGGGAACATCGACGCGGTACGCAAGTGTTCGAATTCAGTCGGACCTTTGACACGCGTCCCACACGATGCAATTCTGTGTTTCTACAGATGAAACGCCTGCCGAACGGAGCACCGACGATGTCCGCACCCGCACAGACCGCATCAGCCCCTCTTCCCCGGTCCGCGATCATGCCGCCGATGGTCACGCCGCTGGCACCGGATGGGGGCGCAGATGCGGCGTCAACCGCCTCGCTGGTCCGCCACTTCCAGCAGCAGAGCCTGGACGGTGCGCTGGTCCTGGGCTCGTCGGGAGAGAACGCACTCCTGCCTCTGGAGACGAAACGTGCTGTTCTCGAGGCGGCACTGGAGGCGCGCGACCCTGAGACGCCGTTCCACGTCATGGCGGGCATCACAGCCATGGGTCCGGCGGACGCGGTGGCGCAGGTGCAGGCTCTCAGCGAGCTGCGTCCGGACACTCTCCTCGTGCCCGCACCGGTGGGCTTCGGCTTCTCCCCGGCCGAGCTGCACACCTACTTCGCCACCGTCTGTGATGCGACGGACGTGCCGGTCGTCGCCTACGAGGTGCCCGGCCGCACGCACGTGACCCTCGGCGCCGCTCTGCTCGGACGGCTCGCAGACGAGGGACGCATCGTCGGCATCAAGGACTCCTCGGGTCAGATCGGTCTCGTCCAGGACTACACGGCCCTGACCGCTGAGCGCCCCAACCTCGTCCTGTACACCGGTATGGAGACCTCGATCGACGCTGTACTGCTGGCCGGCGGCGACGGCGCGATCCCCGGCTTGGCGAACGTCTTCCCCCAGTTCCACCTCCGACTGATCGCGCTGGCTCGTGAGGGGCGATGGGAGGACGTGCGCCGCGTGCAGCAGAGCATCAACCGCCTGCACGACATCTACTTCGCCGATGTTGCCGGTGCGTCGTTCTCCGCGGGCTTCTTCGCCATCGTGAAGGACGCACTCGTGCAGGGCGGGATCATCGAGCACGCGACCGTCAGCGCGCCCTTCACGGACTGCGCGCCGCTCGTCCACGATCACGTCCGTCGGTTCCTCGACCTGGGTGCCGAGCTGAGCGAAGCTCTCCCCGCGCTCGATTCCGTGTCGGCATGACGGCGGCCGAGCACACGCCTCGCGTCGTCATCGTGACCGGCGGCGGTACCGGAATCGGCGCGGCGATCACGCGCGCGTTCGCGGGTGCCGGCGACGCCGTCGTGGTCTGCCAGCGCTCCGAGGCGGACGCGGCAGCGGCCCGAGCCGCGCTCTCCGATGCCGGCCCCGGTCGCATCGTCGTCGTCGCGCAGGATCTCGCCGATCCGCTCGCGGCCGCCGCTCTTGTGAGCGCCGCCATCGCGGAGTTCGACACCGTGGACGTGCTGGTCAACAACGCGGCGATCACGGGGCCAGGTTCCGGCGAAGGTCTGCTGGAGCTCACCGACCATGGCATCGACGAGACCATCGCCGTCAACCTCACCAGCGCATTTCGGCTGGTGCGCGAGGCCGGACGCGTGATGGCCGCCAGCGGACGGGGCGGAGTGATCCTGAACATCGGGTCAGTCGCCGCGAGTGCAGCGCAGCTGAACGCCAGCGTCTACGGCGCGACCAAGGCCGGCCTCCATGCTCTGACCCAGTCCATCGCGATCGAGCTGTCCCCGCACGGCATCCGTGCGGTCACCATCGCTCCCGGAGACATCGCGACCAAACCGCTCCCCGAGCAGAGCACTTCGGAGGGCGGGGGCCCCACCACGCCCTGGATTCGAGCGACTCCGCTCGGTCGGCGCGGCACCCCCGAGGATGTCGCCGCGACCGCCCTGTTCCTGGCTTCTGAGGATGCCGGCTTCCTCACCGGTACCGTCGTCGGCGTCGACGGCGGCTGGCTCGCATACTAAGGAGAACGAGTGAGCGCGCACCACCGCGTCGTGTGCCGAGACTGCACCACCGAGCGCATCGGGACCTCGGCCTTCCGTTGCCCGGTCTGCGGCGGCGAGTACACGACGACCTACAGTTCCCCTCCCGCTTCGATCGACACGCAGTCCGGCATCTGGCGCTGGTCGAGCGTCCTCCCGATCGATCCAGACGGACCGCGGGTAAGCCTCGGCGAGGGGAACACCCCGCTGGTCCCCCTCGCCGCCCGGGACGACGTCGTCCCGATCGCTGTGAAGTGCGAGCATCTCAACCCCACCGGATCGTTCAAAGACCGCATCCTCGCGATCGCGGCGACGCTCGTCGTGCAGCGCGGACTCGGCGGCTTCGTGGGCACCTCCTCCGGCAACGGCGGCGCGAGCGCTGCGGCCTACGCGCGCCGAGGTGGCTTCTCCGCGCTGCTGTTCACGCTCTCCGATGTGGTGGCTCAGAAGCTGCTGCAGATCCGCGCTCTGGGAGGCAGAGCGTACATGCTGAGTGGGATCGGGCATGATGCCGCGACCACGTCGGCGGCCGCCGAACGAATCGCCAGCGTGGCTGCGGCGCAGGGGTATGCGCCCGTGCTCACGGGCGGTCGCTACGCCCCCGAAGCCATGGACGGTGCCACCACCATCGCCTACGAGCTCTGGGAACAGGCCCCCGACGCCACCCATGTCTACGTGCCGGTCGGCGGCGGCGGTCTGCTCTCCGCCGTGGGGCGCGGATTCGCCCGCCTCGCCGCATCCGGTCATCGAGTCCCCCGCGTCGTGGCAGTCCAGCCCGCGGGGTGCGCCACCCTGCGCGCTTCGGCCGATGGCGATTTCCGCGGGATCAGTGAGGAGACCAGCACGTCGATCTCGGGACTGCAGGTAGCCGTCCTCTTCGACGGACCCGGCGCGTGGCAGGCGATCCGGTCCTCCGGAGGACATCTGGTCGAGATCACCGATGCCGATGCCGCCGCCGCACAGCAGCTCCTTGCCGACGAGGGGATCCTGGTCGAGCCTGCCGGGGCGACCGCATATGCCGGTGCCCTGGCCGACATCGCCGCCGGAGTGCTCCACCCGGAGGATCGGGTCATCGTGGTGGCGACCGGCGCCGGGTACAAGGACGCCGATGCCCTCGGCCGGCTCGCCGCCTCCTCTCCTGAGCCGAGGCGGATCACCATCGACGAACTGGATGCGGTGCTCACCACCGCGCGCGAAGAAGGGAACTGAGATGTCCGCGGAGTTGGACGGCCGGGTCGCCATCGTCACCGGAGCCGCCGGGCAGTACGGGCGACACATCTCCTACGCCCTCGCCGGCGCCGGCGCCACGGTCGTGGTGGCCTCTCGCCAGCTGGAGATGTGCGAGGCGTTCGCCGCCGAGCTCGTCGCCGCCGGATTCTCAGCCATCGCCCTCGCCGTCGATCAGGCGGACGAGACGTCGATCACCGGGTTCGTGGACGAGGTGATGGAGCGGCTCGGACGGATCGATGTCCTCGTCAACAATGCGGTCCTGCGACGCGGCGGTGTTCCGGGCGAGACGACGTATCAGGACTGGGCGGCGACGAGCGCCGTGAACTCCACCGGCCTGTACTGGCTCACGACGCTCGTCGCCGAGCGGATGGCTGCGGCCGGACGCGGCTCGATCATCAACATCGCGTCGATCTACGCGATGATCGCGCCCGACTTCTCGCTCTTCGAGGAGACCGCCATCTCCCCCACCCCGCCGTTCTACGCTTTCGACAAGGCTGGAATGCTGGGCCTGACTCGCTATCTGGCCGCGTACTACGGCCCATCCGGCGTGCGTGTGAACGCGATCAGCGCGGGCGGGCTGCTGTCCGAGACGATGGATGCCGCGTTCGTCGATGCGTACTCGCGTCGAACTCCGCTGCGCCGCCCCGCGGGCCCCGAGGACATCAAGGGCCCGCTGGTGTTCCTGGCCTCGGACGCCTCCGCTTACGTCACGGGCGTCAATCTCCCCGTGGACGGCGGTCGCACTCTCTAGCCGAACAGCAGTCGGCCCCCGCTGCGGCGGGGGCCGACTGCGTGTGACGGGGTCAGCGGGCGACGGTGTCAGAGGGCGACAGACTCCACCCGACCGCTGGACACCGACCGATACGCCGCCTCGATGGTGCGGACGGCCACGGCGGCATCCCGATGGTCGTAGCGCAGGCGACCGCCGGAACGCACCACCCGCACGACATCATCGAAGACGGCGTCGACGGCCGATCGATCGAGGCGGACGATACGCTCGCCACCCCTGCCGAACTCGCGGATGAGCGGCCCGTCGGCATCGAACTCCAGGTGTCCGTGGGAGCCGATGATGCGGATCGTAAAGGTGCCGTTTCCCGGCTGCGGCACAACGGGTACGCGCCCCGCGAGAACCGAGACCATCAGGCCGTTGCTGAACGCGAGGGAGGCCGTCCCGATGTCCTCGACGCCCGCCGCGACATGCGCGGGCAACGTCAGCGCACCGGCTCGCGCGTACACATCGACGGGCTCACACCCGGTGATCACGCGCACCACATCGATCGGGTAGCCGAGGAAGTTCATCAGTTCACCACCGCCGGACAGACTGGCGTCCAGGATGAGTGAGATCTCGTCCGGATTCTCCCGGAGGTACGCGTCGTCGGACAGGAACTCCACGTCGACGCTGCGTGGGAGACCGATCCTGCCCGATTCGACGATGGCGCGCGCCGCCTGCACCGCGGGAGCCAGCGCGCGCGTGACCACGGCGCACCATACGTCCGCTTCCTGCGCCGCATCCTCGATCACCGCGAGGTCGTCAGCGCTCGTGGCGAGCGGCTTGTCGCACAGCACGTTGATCCCCTGTGCGAGGGCGAGAGCCACCAGTCGCGCGTGGCGCGTGGGCTCCGAGCAGATGAGCGCCAGTGCGGCACCCTCCAGACGCGAAGCGTCGTGGAGCGGCACCCGGAGGTCGTCGGCGAGGCGACGCGCCGTCTCGCGCATCGCCTCGGAGGCGCAGACCTCCTCGGCGAGGGCCACCACGCGCAGGTCGGCGCGGGTCGCGATGTGGGCGGCATACGTGCGGGCGTGGCGCACCGCACCCAGGATCACCACGTCAACAGGCTCTGACATCATGCTTCCACCTCCGTGAGCTCCACCGGACGACCGAGATCGAGCGAACGCTGACCTGCCAGCGCCGTGGCCAGCGCGGCGCGCGATTGGGCGAGTGAGACGATCGGCGTCACTCGATCGGCGAACATCTCCGCGGCATGATGGGCTTCCGCCGTGAGCGCATGCGCGACCGAGGCCCGCTCGACGGGTGCACTTCCGCTCGGGACATCATCGTCGCGGGTGTGGTGGGTCAGCGTTCCCTCCGTGCCGATCAGCACGGTTCTGCGCAGCGATTCCCCGTGACGGGCCAGGGCATACGACACTTCGATGAGCGCGAGCGCTCCGTTGTCGAACTCCACTGTGAGGTGGAAGCTGTCTGGCGTCGGCATCTGCGCGGCATGGGTACACCATCCGCGGGCGAACACCCGCACCGGCGTCCCCCGCAGCAGCCAGACGGCCAGATCGAGGGGATGCATCCCGTTGTGCGCGATATGCCCGCCGGACTGGCGGGGATCGAGCTGCCAACTTCGCCAGGCTCCCGGCCAGACATGGCCGATGTAACAGGAGAGGTGCAGCACACGCGGGGTGCCGATCGCACCCGCCTCCGCTCGCGCCGCCAGCGCGGCCACCGCCGGTTGGAATCGGACGGTCTGTCCCACCATGAGGTGTCGCCCGCTCTGGGCGGCTCGATCGGTCATCCGATCGAAGTCCGCCACCGTGCGGGTCGGCGGCTTCTCCACCAGGACGTGTTTGCCGGCGTCCAGCGCCGCGAGCGTGCGTTCCAGATGCGTCTCGGTGCGGCCGCACACCACGACAGCCGTGGTTGCGGGGTCCTCCCACACGTCACTCAGCGCCGTCGTCGCGCGCATGCCCGCACTCGCGGCTGCGAGGTCGGCCGCGCGATCGGCGCTGCCGGCATACGCCCAGGTGAGGCGGACGCCAGCGCGACGAAACGCGCGCACGTGCTCCCGCGCGATCGCGCCGCTGCCGAGGATCGCCACGCCGACGGCCGGGGTGTGTTCCGTCATCGCTCATGCTCCGATCACGCGTTGGCGCTGGCTGCCCAGGCCGCTGATTCCGAGTTCCATCACGTCACCGTCGCGCAGCCACTGCGGCGGCGTGAAGCCCATGCCCACCCCGTGTGGAGTACCGGTGTTGATGAGGTCTCCGGGCTCCAGCACGAGAAACTGGCTGAGGTAGCGCACCAGGAAGACCGGGTCGAAGATGAGATCCGCGGTGGACCCCGTCTGCTTGCGGTCACCGTTCACGTTCAACCACAGGTCCAGTCTGTTCACGTCGCCCACCTCGTCCGGCGTCGTGAGCCAGGGGCCGCAGGGGTTGAAGGTCTCCGCCGACTTCCCCTTAGTCCACTGGCCGCCGCGTTCCAGCTGGAATGACCGCTCGCTCACGTCGTTGGAGATGACGTAGCCCGCGATGGCCGAACGGGCCGCCTCATCATCGTCGAGGTAGGCGCACCGACGACCGATCACGATCCCCAGCTCCACTTCCCAGTCGGTCTTGTCTCCCCCGCGCGGGATGCGGACATCGTCGTACGGACCCACGATGGTGTTGGGCGCCTTCGTGAACAGGATCGGCTCCGGCGGGATCGCGGCGCCCGTCTCCTCCGCGTGGCGGCGATAGTTGAGCCCGATGCACAGGATCTGGTGGGGACGTGCGATCGGTGCCCCGATCCGCTCGTTCCCGAACTGACGCACGAGCCCTCGCGACCGGCGTGCCTCGACCTCCTGCTCCCAGCGTTCGCGGTCGAATCCCGCGAAGAACGCACTGTCGTAGTCGGGGGTCAGGTCCGAGACCTCCACGACCAGATCGTCCGCCACCAGGACCACGGGGCGTTCGCGCCCCGGGTCACCGATCCGCATGAGCTTCATCGACTTCTCCTTTCCGAATCCGTGTTCGTCGGCGCTATGCCGGTGTTGATCGCGGCCACCAGGCGTGACAGCGGCGCGAGCCTGCCCGCGACGTCCGACGACATCCGGGGATCCTGCACCTTCGCGCCCAGAAACAGCAGGCCTTCTCCGCCGCCAATCGCGGTGATCGCGGCGTGCACCTGTTCCTCATCGAGCAGCGACGAGGCGTCATCCTGACGGAGCGGGTTGTGCACGTCCTCCCAGGCGTCACCGAGCGGGCCACGCACGTGTGGCGCGCCGGAGAACATCACGCCGGCGAGCGTGCCAGCGGCCACCAGGGTTCGGATGTGCTCGATCGCGGTGAGCGCGGATCGCCCCTCCAGTGCCGAGCGTCCCCAGTTCACCGATTGGCCGATGACCGCGCCGTGCTCGCGAGCGACGGCGACCGCTTCACACTCCTCCTCGAGAGAGAGGAAACCCTTGGCGGGGCGTTGTCCCGCGACGAGGGCGTCGCAGTGCTCGATCACCAGGGGGATCTCGCCTGCTTCCGCAGCGAGTTCACGCAGCGACAGGGCGAGCGAGCGCGCGTCGGCGGCAACCGCTCCGGTGCGGCGGGGCGAGGAGTGCAACTCGATCGCCCTCACCGCCCGGCACCCCAGGAAACGGTCGATCCGCGTCGCCTCAGACAGGAGATGGCGAACATCCGCCACCGCCTCGCGTCTCCCGTCCGCATCGCGGGAGGCCAGGCCGTAGTGCGGGGTCGTCGTGATCTTCGCGACGGCCTGCGGCAGCGCCGTGATCACGACGTGCCACTGATCCGGGAGACAGCCGGCGAGGTGTTCGGGACCACGCTCATGGACCGTTCCGCGATAGAAGGTCTCGATTCCGCCGGCGCCGGGAATCTCCGCGAGCGCCTGATACCAGCGCCGCTCGGTCACGTCGTCAGCTGAGAGCGCCGGCTGTGCCGCGTACGCCCCGAGAGTCAACGGCATCGAGCGAAGACCGCCGGATGGTGTCGTTGCGCTGTCCATCACGGCGTGGTCGTGACCGTGACGTCGGCCCGCGAGTCGTTGATGATCACGTTGTAGCCGGTGGTGCCCGTCTGCGATTGGCTGATCTTCACGTAGGGATCGGTGATGGCCAGTCCAGCGAAGGTCTGCACCGTCCGCCCGCCGATGACCGTGCTGGAGAAGCTCCAGCCGCTGACCGGCGTCCAGGTCTTCGCGTCCACGCTCCGCCACATCGCGTAGTCGGCGGCGCCGAGGCGGGTTGCCGCGTCATTGTCGCGGATGCTCAGGGAGGTGAGCTGCTGTCCCGGAGACAGGCTGACGGCAACCGCCAGGCTTCGACTGCGATAGTCCAGCGCGAACTTGCTGGCACAGGTGTCATCCCATTGGGCGATGTCACCCGTGGCGGGTTGCGAGTCCACATCTGCGAAGCCCACCCG
Organism: Microbacterium sp. ZW T5_56; assembly: GCF_044987425.1. Taxonomy (NCBI): domain Bacteria; kingdom Bacillati; phylum Actinomycetota; class Actinomycetes; order Micrococcales; family Microbacteriaceae; genus Microbacterium; species Microbacterium sp. ZW T5_56. Next base: position 108,097 of record NZ_JBJDRI010000008.1, read on the forward strand.
GACGTTGTCCGTCGACGCCGGTCCCGTGACGGTGAGCACGTCCCCGTTCACGATGCCCGCTGCCGCCACCGTCGATGTCGGCGAGAGTGCCACGCCGTTCTTGGAGAGCTGGAGTCCGGTCGCCGAGGCGCAGGACATCAGCGGCCCCGCGGCGGCGGCAACGGCGCTCACCAGTGTGGAGGTGCTCGCGATCCGATACCCCCGCCGCGCATAGGGCCACGCGAACTGGTCCACATCGGCGCGCAACAACGACACCGTCGGCGAGGCTGAGACCGCGGCCTGGGCGGTGGCGTACTGGGTCTGGCAGTCCGTTCCCGAGGCGTCCTGCAGGACGTTGTACGCGATCATCGGCGGCCCGTCCGAACGCAGCCGCATGAACACGGCGAACAGCTTGTTCCCTGGGAGCGCGACGAAGTCCGGATAGATGTCACGGCCTCCGACGGTGTATCCGGCAGGGCGCTGGAAGGTGGTCGGGTTGGCGTACGTCACTCCGTTGTCGAACGAGACGCGTGCCGTCAGCGAGGATCCGCCGGTCGCGTCGAGATCCTGACCGGCGAGGATGATCTTCGACTGGCCTGCGGCGAGAGCGGCAGAACAGGGTGCGTGAATCACGGCGTGCCCCTGCCCGCGGACGGGTCCCGCGACGGGCTCGCTCCAGGTGACTCCGTTGTCGAGGGATCGCGACTGGTAATAGGCGCCCGCGGTGCTGCCCAGGGTGGTGTCGGAGCGCATCACGGCGAGGAGCGATCCATCGCGCAGTTGAATGACCGAGGTCTCCGTGACGTTGGAGGGGAAGACTCCGTACTGACTGATGAGGTTGGACGGGCTGATCTCGTCGATCCCGATGCGGGAGTAGCTCCCCCACGTCGTGCCGCTGTCGGTGGAGCGGAGCACCCCGGCCTCCCACGCCGTCGGATCGATCGTTCCGCCCGGGTGGGTCGGCGCGGTTCTGGCGCCCCAGATCGGCATGATCAGGTCGCCGTTTGTCAGTTCGAGGATGCGGCCGTAGGTCGCCACGAAGTAGAACGGCGTCGGCAGCGTGATGGGCGTGGTGAGCCCGGTCCAGCTCGCGCCGCTGTTGGTCGACTTCCCTACGTACGCGACGCCGATTCGGTCGGTGTAGTTGGTGTAGATGCGCCCTTCGGAGAACGGGACCAGGATGGTTCCGTTCGAGAGGGTCGTGACGCCGAGGGACGCGTTCATCGACCCGTTGGTCATCACCGGCGACTTGAAGATCGACGGCGTCGACCACGTCGCGCCGTCATTCGAGGATCGAGTCCACCAGATCTTGGCGCCGGGCAGCCCGTCCCCCGCGTCGTTGTAGACGACGATCAGGTCGCCGTTGGGTGCGCGGGTGATGCCCGGCGACACCGCTGTCGTTCCCGGCGGCGTCACGATCCCACTGGAGACGACGGTCAACTCCGGCGCGGTTCCCACCGCCGATGCCGGTGCCGGCGCGAGAAGTGCGGCGCCGATGCAGATCAGCGCGGTGAGCGCTGCACTCGTCCGCAGGCGGGGACGCCAGCGCGAGGAATAGACAGAGGGGAACATGCGGGGACCTCATTCTCATGAGTGGACGATGCTGTCCCGCCCATTGTGTTCACCCGGGAGCGTTCCGTCAAGCAGAATTGCGGGTTTCATTCAATGAAACTCAAGCACCCCGCGTCCGAAGGTCCTCCACCGCCTGGCGATTCACGTCTGCCGCTGCACGCAGAAGCTCGGCGGCGAACTCCACCTGCTCCACCGTGAGGGTTTCGAGATAGGCGCCCCACAACCCCGACACTCGCGCATACGCAGGCCCGACGTCCCGCATCAATGCGCGGGCATCGGCGGAGACGATGACCCGGCGACGATCCGATTCGTCGCGCGAACGGGTCACGTACCCAGCGCGCTCCAGTCGATCAATCATCGCTGTGACCGCCCCACCCGCCGTCAGACCCGTGCGCGCGGCCAGCTCCCCCGGCGTCGCGGGACCCTCACTGAGAAGCAGTCCGACCGCCTGCAGATCCGTGCTGTTGAGGGCGACAGAGCGCGCGACGGCGTCCTGAAACATCACCGATCGCGCCTGAAAGTCGCGCATCGCCTCCGTCTGGCGTGCGATTGCATCGGTACGACGAGCATCGTCATCCATCATCTGCTATTCTCTCTAAATTAGAGAGACTCTAGAAACGAGACTCTCTGTAGTTCACTTCACTCTACCGAAGGGGCAATCATGCCGAGGGCACTCATCATCGGCGGCGGCGTGGCGGGACCCGCCACGGCACTGTTCCTCCAGCGCGACGGCTGGGACGTCGAGGTGTTCGAGTCGCGACCGGAACCCGACGCGTTCGGTGGCCTGTTCCTCAACGTCGCGACCAACGGGCTCGCGGTGCTCGAGACGCTCGGGGTTCGTGAGCGTCTGCTGAGCGACGCTCACCACTGCCCGTACATGCAGATGTGCGGCGCGAAGGGACAGCTCTTGGCCACCGTGCCGAACGGTCCCGCGGGCGAGCCGGAGCGCGGAAGCGCGGTGGTGCGGCGTGAGTGGCTGAACCTGGTGCTGCGCGAGGCGGTCGATGCCGCGCAGGTTCCGAACCGATGGGGCGCGCGACTCGAGCGCATCGAGGAGAGCCCGACCTCGGTGACGGCACACTTCTCTGACGGCACGTCAGCCGTCGGCGACGTCCTCATCGGGTGCGATGGCGTCGGCTCCGTCACCCGGCGCTGGATCGATCCGCAGGCACCGGAGCCCCGTTATGCGGGCCTGCTGAGCGTGGGTGGGTTCGCACGTGTTGAGGGCCTGGAGCCGACGCCGGATACCCAGACGATGGTGTTCGGTGAGCGCGGGTTCTTCGGCTACCTCGTGCGCGAGGACAGCACGGTGTACTGGTTCGCGAACCCCACGCACGACGAGGTCGATCGCGAAGCCCTCCGTACCTGGCCGCGTGACGAACTCCTCGCGGAGTTGCGCGAAGCGCACCGGAATGACCCGTATCCCGTGCCGCAGATCCTCGACGCAGTCGTCGGCACGGTCGGCGCGTACGGGGTCTACGAACTCACCCATGTCGCGTCCTGGCACCGTGGCCGGGTGGTCGCCCTGGGCGACGCCGTGCACGCTACCTCCCCCAGCGCCGGGCAGGGTGCGTCGCTGGCTCTCGAGGACGCGGCAACTCTCGCGCAGTGCCTGCGTTCCGGATCGTTCGAGGAAGCGTTCGCCCGCTACCAGCAGCGCCGCCAGCCGCGCGCGGAGAAGGTCGTGGCCTACGCGGCATCGATCAATCGCAACAAGCGGGTTCCGCGTTCTCGCCTGACCCGCGCGCTGCGCGATGCAATGCTGCCGCTCTTCCTCCGCGGCGCGATGACCGACACTCGCAACAACGACCTGTACAACTATGTGGTTGCCGACGAGCCCGCGCGGCACTCACATCGCTAGCCTGAAGGCATGACCCGCAGCACCGAAGAAACCGTTCGCGCCTTTCTGGATCAGGTGCGCAGTGGTCGCTCGCCGGAAGCCGCTTGGGATCTTCTCGCCCCCGTTGTGCTCGCCCATCAGGTCAGGGCCGGTGCACGCGAGGTCCTCGAGCGCTCACCCGCGAACTACGCCGAGCATGTCGAGGAGATGATCGAGATGTTCGGCGACTTCGCGTTCGTGGTGGATGAGCTCCTCGTCGACGGAGACAAAGCGTACGCGCGATGGACGCAGCACGGCCACCACGTCGGCGAGATCGACGGGCACCCGCCCACCGGCAGGCCGATCGAGACCGTCGGAAGTGCCGTGTATCGCGTGGCGGATGGGCGCATCGTGGAGTATTGGATCCAGCAGGATGCGGCAGGCCTCGCGGCGCAGCTCGCGTAGCCGTCCGGTTCCGAGCGGAAGCACCGGTTCGGGACTTCCGCTCGGAGAGTGGGTCAGGACAGTGCGCCGTCAGACTCGGCCTCAAGGCTCGATCGGTCGCTGGTCGCCGGCGCGTCCGCGGCACGTGACGCACGACGCTTGTCGGCGCGCGCTCGTGCGGCGAGGTTCAGCGTCTCCACGAGGATCGCGAAGGCCATCGGACCGTAGATGAGCGCCTTGTCGATCTTGATGCCGAAGCCCTCGGCGATCAGGAAGACGGCGATCAGCAGCAGGAACGACAGCGCCAGCATCTTCACAGTGGGGTGACGATTCACGAACGCGAAGATGGCGCCGGACGCGAACAGCATGATGCTGAACGAGATGAGCACGGCCGCGATGATGACGATCATGTTCGCGGTCATGCCGACCGCCGTGATCACCGAGTCGAGTGAGAACACCAGGTCGAGGGCCAGGATCTGCACGATGACGGCACCGAAGGTGGTCGCGACGACGCCGGGTCCCTGGACCTCGGTGTCATCGCCCTCCAGCTTGTGGTGGATCTCCTGCACGGCCTTGAACAGCAGGAAGAGACCGCCGGCGATGAGGATCAGATCCTTCACCGAGAATCCGAGCGTCCCGATGTGGAACAGGTCAGTCGTGAGGGTGATGATCCAGCCCGCGAAGAAGATGAGCACGATGCGCATCAGCATGGCGAGCGTCAGGCCGAGTTTGCGGGCCCGCGCCTGCTGATGCTGCGGCAGCTTGCCCGCGAGGATGGAGATGAAGATCACATTGTCGACACCGAGCACCACCTCCAGCAGAAACAGGGCCAGGAAGACGGCGATGAGATCTGGGGACAGGGGTAAGTCGAACTCCATGGCCCGAGCGTAGGGCACGATTTCGGCGCATTCTGCACCCGCCGGGTTGCTTCGAGGCGGATCATCGGCGCCTTCCCGGCGGATTGCCGGGAATTCGACCCACGTACGTCGCTCAGATCTGGATGGGCGTCCACTTCATCGTGTCGAGGTCGTTCAGCCACAGGCCGGTGAGCGCCGCGAAGACCGCGAAGTGTGAGTCCTCGGGGAACTCCTCTCCCGCCAGCGCTGCCTCCGCGACCAGCGGGTGTCCCTGGTCCTCGACCAGCTCCCCCTGACTCTGCACCCGGAGCCGCGGCGCTGAACCGAACCGCTGAATGATGTAGGTGTCGCTGACGCCGGACACCGCGACGGCCACCGCTCCCTCGACACGACCCAAAACGCGCTCGTCCAGCGACATCAGGGTCGGATCGACGAGGAGCACGTGCGGCCCATGCTGGGTGACCGATGGCCCCTCGGCGCGGTAACTGATCGCGTCGTAGACGCCCTCGATCTCGGGGCCGGCGGGAGTGAACATGCTCACGCTGGCGTGGGGCAACACGGCCATCAGATGGTTGTAGGACATGGCGATCACTCTAGGGTGGGCGTCCGACATCCGCCTCGAGGCGCTCAGGGGTGCGCGTCTGCGCTGGCGACGTATGCCCACGCGCTCACACCTGATCCGAGGGTCACGAGCACACGGACGTAGTCGTCGACCTCGTAGTCGTCGGTCGCGGCGAGGTCGTCGTCCGTCGGCTCGAGGTAGGCACCGAGCACCGCCGGTCCCCCTCCCCCGCGCCGGAGAATCGGGTGGCGATCCAACCCGCTCTTCTCGATCACGTCCGGATCGGTGATCCGCACCCATTCGAGCGTGTAGCCCGGAAGCTCATCCGCGACAGTCGGCACCTCACGCGCGTACAGCGCCCGCTGCACCTCGGGAAGACGAAGCGTGCCGTAGGAGAACACCCGGTGAGTCACGCGATGTTCCCGACGCGAAGGAGGAATTCGACGCCCTCGGGGTCTTCGAGGGTCGTGGTCCCCCGCGCATCAGTTCCCACGGTCCGGGCGCCCAGCGATGTGAGTCGCGCGAGCTCGGTGTCCAGGGCCTCCGGGTCGCAGACGAGGACGAACACCTGCCGTGACGGGTCACGTGCGGAATCAACGGGGTCCCCGCTCCACGCGAGCTTCGTCCCGCCCGCCGGTGACTGGATGGCTGTCTCATCACCTTCGTCCCAGACCAGCGGCCACCCGAGCGCGGCGGACCAGAACATTCCGGACGCGCGCGTCCCTTCGCAGGTCACCTCACCGAGCGGACCGCAGCCCGCCAGGTATGAGTTGTTGTCTTCGATGACGCAGAACTCGTCGCCGGCCGGATCCTCCATCACCGCGTAGCTGCCCACGGGGATGTTGCCGCTGCCCAGCAGCCGGCCCCCGGCCTGCTGTGCGGCCTCGATCGTCTGCCGCTGGGTTCTCGCAGCCCGGCTCAGATGGAGGTGCACACGATTCTTGAGCGGCGAGTGCGCACTGCCGTGCGCGAAGCGAACACCGATCTGCGTCGACGTCCCGCGAAGGAGAATCCCGTCGGCATCCTCCTGCAGCTCACGGTGCAGCAGCGTGGACCAGAACTCCGCCGCACGGACGGGCTCCGGGCTGCGCAACATCACGGATTCAAGGGCGATCGGCATGCTTCGACCCTAGGCCCTGCCGCGCGGAGGGCGCATCACCGCGCTCGGTGCCAAGCACTCGAAGCGCTGCTGCGCCTCGGCTGTGCTGAGCTCGGCACGCAGTTCTGGCCGGTCGGCGTAGAGGCGGATGGCGTTGTAGATGGGGCCACTCGCGACGCGTGTTCATCACCCGCCTCGATCCGGCAGCCCTCCGGCCCGCAGATCTCGTGAGATGTCAGTCCCGTGCGGACACACTTGCCGGCTCTGGGTCTCGCACATCCCCACGTCGCGACCGGGTCCCGGCTTCGATTACGTCGCGTTCGTGACCAATGTGTTGTGTTCTCTCGCCGCATCGTGCGCTGTTCCGTCTCCGCGTCGCTGCGCACGGAAGCGTCGCCACTACCGGCGTTGGAGATGGCGGCGTGGTCCGATGGCGACATCACCGGGCTGGTCCATCACTCCGACAGAAGATCCAACTTCGTCTCGCTCGTCTATACAGACCGAATCCTCGGCCTCGGCGCGACACCCTCGGCCGGATCCTGCGCCAACGCCCTGGCCGACGCCGTTAACGGACTCTGCAAGACGGTGCTGGTCCGACGCCGCGGACCCTGGTGGACCATCGAGCAGGTCGAGCTCGCGACCCTGGAATGGTTGAGGTGGTGCAACAACCACCGTCTCCACGCCGAGCTCGACTACCGCACCCCGCCGAAGTTGAGGCCGCGCACTACGCTGACCTCGAATCAGGCGAGACGGCACCCGCCGCACCCGCAAACCTCTGGACACCGGGACCGAATTGCGATGGACGTGGGCGCAGTGGTCGAACACCACTGGCTATGCGGAAGAGTCGCGCCGCCCCATCGACATGCTCAAGGACGGCGAACTCGACCGGGTTCTCCTGGAGGCCGGCCACGATGCGTGGTCGTGGAGCAGCTGACCCGCTGTGACAGCGTTGTCGATTCGTGCTGAACGGTCGAGCGACCAGAGATGGCCCGTCCCCCGTCGCAGCCACCTCCCGCGCGCACTGCGTTCGCTGACGCGCCCCAGGTCCGGTAGATCCGCGCCTCGAGCCCTCCCGCTGAGGTCTCGGCTCTCTTCGCCGACCTACTCGTCTTCTTCGGGCACATCGCCCCGCAACTGAGCGATGGTCCAATGCAGCGGTTCACGCCACTCTCCCCGCGACATGTCCAGCTTGAATGACCCTCGAAGCACCTCGTTCACTTCGCCTGCAGTCAGACGCCATGTCGCCGTCACGGTGTCAGGGATAGCGTCCGGTCCGTCGGCGAACAGAACGAGGACCACGTCCTCGTCGGGAGTACTGAGGCTCTGCTCGGAATGCAGTCGCCGCATCTCGACAACGAGCTCAGCCGGGCGCTGTGTCGCGATGCGTATCGACCCCTCGAACGCGTTTGGCGCAACAAGCGGTCGCAGTCCGGTGAGCGAGGGGGTGAGATACGAATCGGTCCCCCAGTTCTTCGGCCGATCCGCGAACAGATCAAGAGTGTTGTCCTGCCCCTGCCAGTACAGGGCTGTCACTGGCGCGTCGAACGCCAGCTCCAACCTGACCTCTTTCAACGAGGTGGCGGTGTTGTTGCGGATCTTCAGGATGAACGGCCGGCTCATCTGCGAGGCGAGGTCGTGAATCCCGGATTCGGGTTCCTCCAGGGCTTCGTCACGCCACTTCTCGACGGCATCGAGAAACTCGCGCTCACTGCGACGGTCTGTGGAGAACGAGCCTTGGAGTACGGCGAAAGGTGAGCGAGGGGCCGTGTCTTCAAGCTGAGCTTTCAAGCGGTCTCTGTGCCAGTCGACGAGTTCACGAAGCTCTGCAACGTCGATGACCAGCGAATGCAGAACCCCGTCCGGTTCGACGCTGACATCGAGGATGGCCCCCTGAGCCTGTGTGCCTGCCCGAGCCATCATTGCGATGAGCTCGGACCCAGTCGCCCTACGCGTGGCACCCTCGACACGGATGTACACGTCGCCACTCTGCAGCGCATCGCTGGACTGCAGCACCGGGCGGACCTTATCGTCCGGCGGATCGACGATAACGATGACATAATCACGTCCACCCGAGGCCGGGACAAGGTCGACGTCCCATCCCGGCGGGTCCGTGCCTGCGAACGTGTCGATGTCGCGCTCCAGGTCCATGAGCTCGAACTTCGGCACCCCTGCAACACCGTCGAGGGTCAGGCCCAGCACCATCACTGCGTATCCGTCGAAGTGGCGCGCGGCCTTGGCGGGGTCGCGATGAGAGGCACCGAGGATGAACTTCACGACCTTGCGCCTGTCAGCCTTGCTGTTCAGGTCGAAGCCGCTCTTCAATTCAAGGTAGTGACGTTCGACGCGGTCATCGCTCGCCTCCAGCGCAGCGATGAAAGCGGCACGCGCCCGGTTACCAATCGGCAGCTTGCTCGAATCCACTATCCCCATGGTCCGATTCAACCGCACGCCGTAACTGGTCGCGTGTCCGCGTGTGCTCCCGTCGGAGCGTGCTGCAACTTCCGCGGCTCACCCACGCTCGCGTCGCAGGCTCGTCAATGAAGCGCGAAGGGTGCATCGGTCCGGAAATCGTCGCTTCTCGGGTTGGAGTGCATCGTCAAGGAACGGCGGCAGTAACTCCGCCGCACGGGCGGAATCCGGGCTGCGCAACATCACGGATTCAAGGGTGATCGGCATGCTTCGACCCTGGGCCCCGCCGGCAGATCTCCGGCGTCTTCTGCGAGGCGTCACGCGGCTCAGCTCGATCGGTGCCAGGACTCGAAGCGGCGCTGTGCCTCGGCCGTGCTGAGCTCCGCGCGCAGCGGGGGCTGCTCTGCGTACAGGCGGATGGCGTTGTAGATCAGCCCGGCGTGCTCGTCGAACATCCCAGCCGTGAACTCGAGCGGTTCTGCATCTCCGCGACAGATCCGCACGCGCGCGTGCGGCGCGACCTCGACGGCGGTGATGTGTTCCCAGCGCACAAAGGTTGCCCCCGCCACCGGGTGCCGGGTGATGCCGCTTCGGCCGAGCGTGAGGCCCACCGGGAGTCTGCCGAACGAGGAGTTCTTGGCATCGAGCCGATTCTGCAGTAGCGCGTAGCCGCCCATGATGGCGCACACGACCAGGAGGGGGATGAAGAGGAAGAGCCATCAGCCGCCGCCGGGTGTGGCGAGCACGGCGATCATCGCGACGACGAGCAGCGCACCCGTGCCGATCCCGCTGAGGACCATCCACACCCGCACCCAGACGCGCATCGCCTGCTCCCGATAGAAGTGCAACCAGTCGTCCGCGGGAGCGACAACGGCGCGTCCGAGCAGCACGGCATTGACCAGCTGCGGCGGGCGCCCGGCCGCGTCACCGAGGTCGAAGGCGAAGGCCAAGACGACGAGCACGCCGAACAACACCGCGAACACGGTGCCCCAGATCAGGGAACCGGACGCGATGCACCATGCCGACGCCACCCCGACGGCCACGGCCATGCCACCGGTGGCCCACGCCACCGGGCGGGGGAACTTTCTCACCCACCGGAAGCAGCTCAGGGGGAACCGCATACGGCGGCTCCCCCTGAGTTGTACTCATCTCGCTGTGACTGTCGCTCATCACGCTTCTTGACCCTCAAACACGAATTTGAGCCACGGAATTCCGCGGCTCCCGGGACCGCACAAGTCGTGGTTCACTCAAACTACTTGAATCTGCCTGGAGCTTTTCGTCGGACGCGTCCCGGCACCACGAAAACTCCGTGCATCCCACCGCGGAGATGCGGCGGCGCGTCGGGCGCACCGTCGATCCACTGCGGTCTCGTGATAGCGTGTCCGCGTTCCGCTCGTCGTGGTCTGGGTCGGGGTGCTGGTTCGAGGCCAGCGACGGGACGCCTGTGGCAATTCTGTTCTGCATGATCGCTCTGCTCTTCATCCACACACTCGCACTCAGCACGCGACCGAAGAAGAAGTCACCGATCAATTGGGAGGAGAAGGCAATGAACGCGATGACATCAACGTTTAGCGCGGTGGCGTCCTTGAGGGAGTGGTTCCCGCTCCAGACCAGGGCGAGCGGGGCGCGTGCCGACTAGCGACGAGGTCTCGGTCAGCCGAGGTCCGCGCACTTACCGCCGCTCGGTCGCCTCAACAAGCACTCATTCCGGGGCCTCCGCGGTACTCTCGCCTGCGTCCCGGGTCGAGAGCAACCTCGCGCTGGTTACGGGCCACGTTCGCGAGGCTCATACTGAGAGCATCCTTGCACGATGAGCGATGAACACGACGCCAACATCTCCAAAATGCTTATGCAGCCGGTCCGCGCTAAGCCCAATAGCCACCAGGATGCTGGCAAATGGCGCTTCAGCTCGGCGGCCCGGTTCGGTACGGCCGCGGGCGGGATTCCCTTGCGCAGGCTCGAACGTCAGGTGCCCTCGAAACTCGAGCCGCGGGAATCGCGCAAGCTCATGCTGCCAGTGCGCTCCAGGACGGGCGGGCAGCAGGAGAAGGGCAGCTTCCACGCATCCGCGCTCCCATTTAGCTACCGCGCGGCGAGTCCAGTCCTGCGGCCTGCGCCCGTTGGCGTTGTAGGGCGGGTTCATCCATACACGCGATGGTGTGCCGTCGGGATTCGCCCAGGACTCAGCTGAAAGGGCATCGTCGTCTCCACCGGCGTCCCCGCCACGCTGATCGAAGTCCGCAAGCTCGGGAACACGCTGGGCAAGAGAGCCGCAGACATCGTCGCCTACTTCGACCTACCCGGCACGTCGAACGGGCCGACAGAGGCGATGAACGGCAGACTCGAACACCTCCGCGGCTCCGCACTCGGCTTCCGCAACCTCACTTACTACATCACACGGTCACTACTCGAGACCGGCGGCTTTAGACCGCTCCTACACTCTCAAATGCGATGAGCCTAACCGGCTCTTCGCAGTTGAGGGTGTAGGCGAGGGCGGGCGGTTGGTTCGCGGATAGGCGTCGAGGTCTTCCAGGATGGAAGTTCTCACACTGACCATCCGCCGGAAGACCTCGACTTGCACCAGCCTACGTTCGCGACCCCTGACCTGACCACG